>NZ_JACJPJ010000043.1:0-216068 GCF_014696015.1 Oculatella sp. FACHB-28
GTTGTGCAGACAGCTAGCGTAATACTAGTAACTTGAAGCTGCTTATATCGAGCTTTGTGACGGTCAGCACGTTTAGCAAAATCTTTGCTAAGGTGATCGCACTGATGAAGAGCTTGCTGTTTCCTCTCCTCTAACGATGCAGCGGGGGTCAGCGGGTTATATCTCTCCATAGGCTGCCTCACTTTATGGCTTCACATAACAACAGATATAGCATTGATGTTGAATGAGAACTTCTTTGACAGACTTTTGCTACTAACAAGCAGTCTCTAGGTACAACCTCATAGACAAATTCTGCTGTACGACAATTTATTGTACTGAAATTTTCCGTATAACCCCTATCCCAGGCTATTATTCTCGAAACTCTCTGGATGAAGTGCTTTTCGAGTGCATTACCTGGAAAGTTTCCTTCTCAGAGGATGTCTGAGAAGGAGAAAAGCTCTCGAAACGATAACCTGTCAATAGCAAATCAAGACAGCATTTCGAGAGCTATGAGTACATCGTATCCGAGCAACCTGACTCAAGCACAATGGGAACTACTGATAGGCTTGATTCCCGCTGCCAAACCCGGTGGTCGTCCTTGCAGAGTCGATATGCAAGCAGTCGTCAACGCGATTCTGTACATTCTTTGTGCCGGGTGTGCTTGGCGAATGTTACCTTCTGACTTCCCCTGCTGGAAAACGGTCTATCACTACTTCCGGGTATAGCGAGTCAATGGAACTTAGGAACGCATCAACCACAAACTGTATTAGTGGGTGCGAGTAAGCTTTGTCACCGATACATACCGCCCGATTGGTGAACCTGTGCTGCAAAAAGATGCTATCAAAGGCTTCGTTCCTGTTCCACAGCGATGGAAAGTAGAACGCACCTTTGGCTGGTTCAACCGGTATCGTCGCCTCAGTAAAGACTACGAAGTCCTTCCACAAACTTCAGAAGCTTTTATCTATGTTGCTAATATTCGCATCATGCTTCATCGCT
This sequence comes from Oculatella sp. FACHB-28, assembly GCF_014696015.1. NCBI lineage: Bacteria > Bacillati > Cyanobacteriota > Cyanophyceae > Oculatellales > Oculatellaceae > Oculatella > Oculatella sp. FACHB-28. The sequence goes on from NZ_JACJPJ010000043.1 coordinate 976, forward strand.
TAGCCTAGTACACTTCTCAGGCATCCTCTAAGCTGGCTCGTAATTTACCCCATGATGTAATTGTCCAAAACACTCGCGCCCTTGCTCGAACGGCAAAAGAAGCTGGGGTGCCCCTGATTTTAACCAGCAGTATGGAAACACAGTTTCAAGGGTTACTGCTAGATGATTTGCAGACGATCGCGCCAGAGGTATACGAGCAGAGAGTGAGACGTCCTGGTATGGTGGATTGCTGGGAGTACGAAGATTACAAGCAAGCAATGGAGACAAGGGGTAGGAAAAAGCTGATTATGGCAGGGCTAACCAATGATGTTTGCATTGTCTACCCGGCAATTAGTGCGGTGGAAGATGGGTACGGAGTTCAGGTGGTCGTCGGATGTTGGTGGATCGGCAACAACGCTGGCAGATGAAACAGCACTGCGGATAATGGAAAGGCATGGAGTGATGCTCACTTCAACCAATCAGGTGATGGCAGAGTTAGCGGTTTCATGGTCGTATGATTTTGGAAAAATAATCCAAACCATTATGTACGAAGAAATTCTAGCCAAATTGATTAACAAGTAGTTGCGATGCGAAGCAGTTCCCCCTGCGGGGTAATCGCCCATAAACATAGAAGTACCATCAGGAATACCCTACGATGAGCAAAACAATCGACCTGTTCACACCTTTTGAATTGGGCTCTTTGACACTACCTAATCGAGTGGTGATGGCTCCCATGACTCGTAGCCGCGCGGGTCAGGGGGAAAAGAAAATCCCTACGGCTCTGAACGCAGAGTACTATGCTCAACGGGCATCGGCAGGTTTGATCGTTACTGAAGCGACCCAAGTCTCGCCGCTCAGCACGGCTTATGCCAACACACCAGGTATTTTTACCGCTGAGCAAACAGCCGGATGGAAACTCGTGAGCGATGCTGTCCATCAGCAGGGTGGGCGAATTTTTTTGCAACTCTGGCATGCTGGACGGGTTGCTCATCCACTCTTGCATCCAGAAGGAGCCACACCGATTGGTCCCAGCGCGATCGCCGCTCAGGGACAAACCTTCACGCCTCAAGGAATGCAGCCTTACGTAACACCCAAGGCGTTAGAACTTGATGAAATTTCAGAAATTATTCATCAATTTCAGCAGGGTGCGGAAAACGCTTTAGCCGCAGGGTTTGATGGCGTGGAACTGCATGGAGCGTTTGGCTACCTCATCGACCAGTTTTTGCAGGATAATGCCAACCAGAGGAGCGATCGCTACGGCGGTTCGTTAGAAAATCGCACTCGCTTTCTGCTGGAAGTTACGGAAGCGGTTACTCAGGTCTGGGGTGCAAAACGAGTAGGCATCAAACTCTCTCCCAGCAACACCTACAACGGTATGGCAGACTCCAATGCGATTGAAACCTTCAGCTACGCGATTGATGCTCTCAATGCCTTTGACCTTGCCTATGTGCATTTGATGGAAGCCAGCGAAGCCGATTTGCGTCACGGTGGACAGAAAATTCCCACGAGCCTGTTCCGACCGCTTTATAAAGGTACGCTCATGGTCAATTGTGGCTACACCAAAGCAACTGCGATCGCCGCATTGGCAGAAAACAATGCTGATTTGGTTTCGTTTGGTAATTTGTTTCTTGCCAATCCAGATTTACCAGAGCGATTTCGTCTTGACGCGCCTCTCAACGCACCTGATTCTGCCACGTTTTATGCGCCTCCCTGCAATGATTCAATTGAAAACTGCGGCTTTGAGAAGGGTTACACCGATTACCCATTCCTTCAATCAGCCAACACTAGAACATAGCCATTAATTTCTATCTCATCTCTCAAAAATTGAGCGGTTGGGAGAAATGGAATGGGAGCGATCGCCTGAATGCACAGGCTAACGGTTCGGGTCAGCGGTTGCAGGGATCTTTGCATCTCACCTATTGACTTCGTTCGATCCGTTGCACCCGAATTGTTATACGGCTGAGCGATGAAAAAAGCGGTAGCCGACATCATACTCGCTTTGCTGGCGTAGATGCCCATATTTGCGATCCCACCAGCCCCTCTCTAAATCTTCGCTTAAGCGGAATAGACCACTATTTAACTCATCATCATCAATCTTGCTAAACGAAGAGATACCATTGCGAATATCACTATCTAGGTACAGTTCCGGTCGCGCCCAACCCACTGCTGCAAATGAATCTGATAGGTCATTTGGCAAAGGAAAGGGAATCACATTTGCTACACTATCCGTAATCGATTGAATCTCCTCTAGCAACTTTGGAATTGGCAAAAATGTGGATTCAACATCTCTAATGAATGAGGGAAAATATTCAGTCAACCAGAAGCTGGAGATCATCTCTGGGTCGTAGGTGAAGAATATCATTTGTCCGTTTCCTACAACTCTATGCATCTCGTTTAATGCTTGCCGATAGTCTGGAAAATGGTGGAAAGCAAGCATGATGATAGCTGCATCCACAGATTGATCGGATAGCGGCAAGTTCTCCACATATGCATCCATCCATTCGATTGCAGGATGAGCGATCGCCTGACTCCGCATAGTTTCTGATGGCTCAATTGCAAAAACACGATACCCATGCTCAGCCAAAACACTTGCGTAAGAACCTGTTCCAGCACCAATATCCGCAATCGTAGAAGCTGGTGAGGATGCCAAAATCTCTAGCAATTTTTTAGTGATGCGTGGATCGCTTCTTCTTGTTTGAGCATAGGTTTTACCAATCACATCGTAGAATGCCATCCCGCCTCCTCAAATCTTTAGCACCTGCTTATTATTTACCACCCCTAAACAGCACCAAAGTACACTCCCGATGGGTAACTGAAAGCCGTATAGTACCTCTGCTTGCGGAGGTTATATAGAAACTTTCCGCATAAATTCAGAATCTCAGCACCTCATGACTACTGGGGCATAAAGATGTGAAGACTACTCTGAATTCATATCTGTGCATCAGATTGGGTGAGCTTGAGGTGCAGAATCCGTTAAATGAATCAAGGAAGAGGGCGCGATTGCCCCCTCCTCCCTCTCTTTCTACTCTCCCTTTCTCCGATCGCGTGTCAAAATACTCATCACTTCACCAGAACTGGGTGCAGGTAACAGTGGACTCCACGCATTCACTTCAGCAAAGCCTCGATGATATAAGTCGTGAATTGTTTCGATTACACCATCGCGAGAACCGATGATGAGAACTCGCAGGCGATCGCGCTCACTACTTTGGATAGCGGCAACTTCTCTCTCAACAGGGGATGCGTTGGGAGATTCCAAGAAACATTGAGACATGAGTTGTAACTCCTTGAGGTTTTTGAGGAAACCCCAAAAAACTAGCCACCCCGCACTAATTCACACGTTGCATAAGTGAGTGAGAGAACTAAAAGTGAGTTTATTTTCACTTTCATGTCTTAAAGGATCAGCAACGCTTTCTTTGACATGACAAGTCGGGGTGGCTAAGGGAGTGTTAAAATTCACCATTAGCCGCCAGACTGCTGTTACCAGTTTGGGGGTTAGTCGCTCATTGCTGCTGGACACAGCTTTGAGCGGCGCTAGATCTTTGGGTTTAGTGGGTTGCCGTGAGTGAAAAAGACAACCTTAACGTGAGAGCATATCTGAGTGAACGGTATTTAGTCAAGGTGATAAGTTATAGACTTTTTGAGAAGTGGAAAGGCACGTTAGTGTAGGGGCGGTTCGCGAACTGTCCTTACAGGAGTTTGTGGCTTACACAAGTGGAAATTGCTGTACACCTCGCGATCGCCCTTTAGAACCGTTGACCAAAACCAAAATGTAGTCTTCCTTCCCCATCATCATTAATTCCGTAGTCAGCCCGAATCAGCCCCAAAGGTGACTGGACTCTCAAGCCAACTCCAAAGCCAAATCCCGATCCGGGTTTGTCTCGTACATTGCCCGGTTCTCCTAAGACTTCATCTGCCGTTCCCAGGTCAGAAGCAAAGTCAGCAAATACCACTGCCCCAACTGGATCAAAGACGGGAAAACGGTATTCCGCTGATGCCAGAACATAGCTGCGACCCGTACCCACTCTGCCTTCTCGGTAGCCGCGAACTGAGTTTGCTCCACCCAAGTTGAAGGCATTGTAAGGCGGCAAATCACCCAGCACTGTACCACCCTGAAGGTTAAACGCTAAGACTTCAGGGTTGCGATCGGTTGCCTCATCCAACTCCAAAACATCGACGGGAACATACTGCACGTAGTTTGCCTGGAGGCGATTACCAAAGATGCTGCCGTTGCCAATGGGGATGGTTTGCTCGGTGCTGAGCGTTAAGGCATTTCCTTCACTGGGGTTCACTGGATTGTTGCGGCGATCGCGCGTCATTGAAAACTCCAGGGTCGTCAGGTCATCAATGCCCGTGTTGCTAAAGCTAAGCGGGTTCCCTTCCTCATCACGAGGAGAAATTTCGCCATCGCCGTCGCGCAAACTGACGCGAGTGTAGTTCAGCCCCAGTTCAGCATCCCATTCCCCTAAAGGACGTGAGACAGAAGCGCCCGCGCCAAATCGTCCTTCTCGGACGCGATCGCCATTCGGCAACAGCACCTCATCGGTAAACGTGCGAGAAAGCGTGCGACGGCGAAACGCATCGACGCTGTAGCCCAGGCGATCGGGATTACTGGCTCGATAGGGACTGGTGAAATTTGTGCCAAACTGAAAATCTTCGGCAGAAATTTGCACATCCGCGTTGATGCGTTCACCCACGCCGCCAAAGTTTTGATCCTGATAAGTGACGGTACCAAACAATCCACTATCGTCGTTGTAGCCACCGCCCACATTAAATGAACGAGACAGTTGCTCCGCCAGGTTATAGGTGACATCCACTTGTTGCGCGGTGCCGCCGAGCGAAATGTCTACATTTTCAAATAAACCCAGGGCATAGAGCTGCTGCAAATCCTGCCGAGCCGTATTCTCGTTAAATACCTGTCCGGGCTGAAGCTGAAGTTCACGGCGAATGAAGTCTTCGCGAGTGCGTCCTTCGATCGGTTCTCCGTCCTCATCAACAGTGCCGCCTTCCTCATTCACAAAGCGAATGTTGATATCGCCAATCACACCTTCCAACACTTCAACGGTGACAACCCCTTGAGGGCTAGGACGCAGCGCCAACACTTGCGCCAAGGTGTAGCCATTTTCAACGTACCACTGGTTAATTTGCTGAACGGCTTCTCTCAACGCGGTTGGGTCAACGGGTTGCCCTAGCTGCGGTTGAAAGATCTGGTTGACCACGGTTAGCGGCAACACTCGCGCCCCTGAAAGCTGAAGCGATCGCACCACAATCGGTTCTACCGAAAACACTACACTTAACCCATCCGGGTTCTCAAAACTGATGACATTCGCATCGGCAAACAGCCCCGTCGCCAAAATTGCTGCTATGTCACTCTGAAGCTGAGTATTGCTGGTTGCCCCACCCGGTCGCGTTTGAATGTTTTCTAGAACGATCTGTCGCAGGTTTGGCTCCACACCCACAACCTGAACATTAGTCGCAGTCACCACGACATCTTCGGGCAACAGATTAACTGGCGGAGGTGGACTGGTTTGCGCGGGAGCAATAGCAGGCGGAGTGGACGGCAAAACTGGGCTAGGAAAATCAGGAGATTGAGCAGTCCTGTCTGACGAAGATGCTGGAGACGCGTCAGACATTGCTTCCGCAGTTGAGCTAGCAGCCGCAGGCGTTGCCATCGGGGCAGCGCTGCTGGCTGCTGGCTGGTAGTCCTGATAGTAAGGAATTTGGCTACCCGGAGCAGCCTCGGTAGGCGTTTGAGAAAATTCCTGAGCCATCAGCATCTCTGGAAGCGCGATCGCCCTCACTTCTCCAACCGACAACATTGCTAAAGTACAAAACGCGAAAACAGGAACACGCATAGCGGCTTCAACTCTAGAAATTCATTGAAATCTCCGGACTCAATCGCTCAACCCTTTTCTTCGCGTCTCAACCCAACTCATTCATCCATTGCCCAAATGACTCAATTTGCCTTGCTCAAATCAGATAATGATACCTACTGATAAAATTCATCCTTGCCTGATGAATTAGCAAAACAGTAAAACTGTTTGTCTCTGCCAAAGCAAAGATCTTATCAGCCAACTATACAGGAAGACCTGCCCAAAATCAGAGATCACGCCCTTGCTTGTAGAGCAAGCAAAACTAGGGGCTTAAGCGCTCTATCTAAAGGCAGCGGACCTTAGCGTAGGGACAGTTCGCGAACTGCCCCTACAGGGATTTGTGGTTTATCCAAGTAGAAATTGCTGTAAGAATCTGTGGCGTAAGTTAGGGTGAAAGGTGACGAAAATTCGAGACGGACAGAGGTGACGAAAACAACTCAAGTTCTAATTTCTAGACTTTGAGTTTTGAGTTAGGGTTACAAATCAAAAAGGGTGGCGATCGCAGTTCAAACGGTTCGAAATGTTATTTACTCTGACCGATTTTCTTTTGTCTAAGTTCCTATTAACGATCCACCAGCACAGCTTTGGTCTTAAGCAAGTAACAGATGTAACGAATAGCTTGTGTGGGACAATCTCTAGAACGTAAAATTTCAGCATTGTAACCAGAAGGTAGAACGTGGTTCAAACCCCTTTATCTCCTTTATCTGTAGATTCGGAGCAGCATTCCGATAGTGCAACACTGTCTCCGAACAAGCAGCCTCTCAGCAACCAGCTCAGAGAACTGAGCGATCGCATCATTGCCGGACACCGCCTCAGTCGTGAAGAGGCGATCGCCCTGACTCAAATCGAAGGTCAAGAGAACATTTTGTTGCTGTGCGAAACAGCTGATCGCGTGCGGCAAGCTTGCTGCGGCAACATCGTTGACCTGTGCAGCATTATTAATGTCAAGTCTGGCAACTGTTCTGAAAACTGTGGCTTTTGCTCTCAGTCGGCTCACCATCCCGGAGAAGACTCACCCGTTTATGGACTAAAGCCGACCGAGGAAATTTTGGCTCAAGCCAGGGCAGCCGAAGCCGCCGGAGCCCGACGGTTTTGCCTGGTTAGTCAGGGGCGTGGTCCTAAATACAGCAAATCTGCCGAGTTCGAGCAAGTTCTAGAAACCGTTCGACAAGTGATTGCAGAAACCAATGTCAAGCCCTGCTGTGCATTGGGTGAAGTCACCCCCGAACAGGCTGAAGCGTTGCGAGAAGCCGGAGTCACCCGCTACAACCACAACCTGGAGGCGTCAGAAAACTTCTTTCCTAATGTCGCCACCACCCATAGCTGGCGCGATCGCGTCCAAACTATCAAAAACCTCAAAGCCGCTGGCATTCAAGCCTGCACGGGCGGCATCATGGGCATGGGCGAAAGCTGGGAAGATCGGGTTGACCTGGCGCTGTCTCTGCGTGAGCTAGAAGTCGAGTCGGTGCCGCTGAATTTGCTCAATCCCAGAGCGGGCACTCCTCTAGGCGATCGCCCCAAACTTGATCCTTACGAAGCGCTGAAGGCGATCGCTATTTTTCGTCTGATCCTGCCCCAGCAGATCATCCGCTACGCAGGCGGACGCGAAGCCGTCATGGGCGAACTGCAAACGCTTGGTCTAAGATCAGGCATCAACGCTATGCTAGTCGGGCACTACCTCACCACCCTCGGACAACCCCCGGAGCAAGACCAAGCCATGCTCCAGGAACTCGGACTCCAGGGCGGCGAAGCTCCCGTTCCAGCATTTGAAGAAGGTTAATTTTTTGTGTCTCGCACAAAAAATTAACCTTCAAACCCCTAGCCCCCAGTCCCTAGCTCCTAGCCCCTTCCTCTGATTTGAAAGTGACCCCTCCCACCGAACTCCTGTGGGCCTTAATCGGTCTGATTCTCACCATCGGTGGCACCTTCTTGGAAGCGTTCACCACCAACCTCCCCTGGAACTGGAGTCAAGACGGCGTACAAACCTATTCCCTGCAAGTCAACTTTCAGGTAGGGGCCGTCTTGTTAGTTGGATGTCTGGGCGGGAAGCGGGCAGCCGCCCTTTCACAAATTGCCTATCTGATTCTGGGCTTAACCCGATTTCCAGTGTTTACTCAGGGGGGTGGGCTGGACTACATTTATCAGCCCAGCTTCGGCTACTTGTTGGGCTTCATTCCGGGAGCATGGGTCTGTGGGTCATTCGCATTTCGGTTGCCGTCACGCCTGGAATCTCTCGCCTTTAGCTGCCTGTCTGGGCTATTCATCATTCACGCAACGGGATTGGGATATCTGATTGCAACCTATATGTTGCGCTGGGTTGACATTAACGCCCTATCCTTTCCTCAAGCAGTCTTAAACTTCTCTATTTATCCGATTCCGGGACAGCTTGCTGTAGTGTGTGCCGTCACAGTTCTCGCCTTTGCACTGCGACATCTCATGTTCTACTAGGTAAAGATGTTCAATTATTATGGTTAGCTACTTAACTGTAGAAATTTTGTTCGGCAACCCTCTAGTCTGCATTCATGAATATTAAGAACCAATTTTTCTGGGTTGCTGCCTTCCTGGGTTTGGTGCTAGACCAAATCACAAAATACTGGGTCGTGCAGGCAATGGAATTGAACGACTCTATCCCGGTTGTGGATGGCGTGTTCCACTTCACCTATGTGACCAATACCGGAGCTGCATTCAGCCTGTTCAGCGAATCAGGTGGCTGGTTGCGCTGGCTGTCGTTGGGTGTAAGCCTGGGACTGATGGCGCTCGCCTGGTTTGGCCCTGTGATGAATCGCTGGGAACAGGCAGGCTACGGGTTCATTTTGGGAGGCGCTTTAGGAAATGGCATTGATCGCTTTGCCGCTGGAGAAGTCGTAGATTTCTTAGAATTCCGCCTGGTTCGGTTTCCTGTTTTTAACCTGGCGGATGTCTTTATTAATATCGGCATTGTTTGTCTGCTTATCGCTGTTTTCTATAACCCTCCCCGCTCAAACGGGCCACGCTCAAGTGGCAAAACAGAAAAATGAAGCCAGGAAAATCTGAGAAAAATTAGATTTGTGGTTAAGTTCTGTATAGAATGATTTTTAACAGATATTTAAGTTTGGCTAGTGTTGGCTGTTGTCCAGTCCACCTCTAGGTATGCGTAACCATGAGTACTGAAGCTGATCCAAAAAATCCTGACACTGTCGAGTCTACTGAGCCAAAGCCGCTAGATCGCCATGAATGTGGTGCTTGTGGCTACATTTATGAACCTGCCAAAGGGGACGACAAGCGCAACGTTTCTCCAGGCACACCCTTTGAAGCGTTGCCTTCAAACTGGCGCTGCCCGGTGTGCAATGCTTCTACCCGGCAGTTTAGCAATATTGGACCCATGGGAAATCCCTCTGGGTTCAAGGAAAATCTTCGTTACGGATTAGGTGTAAATACCCTAACGCCCGGTCAAAAAAACCTTTTGATTTTTGGTGCCTTGGCGTTAGGCGTTTTGTTTTTCCTCAGCCTCTATGGGTTGCAGTAGGGCGATCGCCCTTCCAACTCTTTTGACCAAGCTATTTGAAAACCGTTGAACCAAATTCTGATGCACCCGATCCTGAAACCTTTGAAACGAATTGTAATATTATTGGCAGCGGTCTTATTTTGTACTGGCTGTACCAGGTCCTTTTTACCGTCTATTAGCTATAACTCCTGGCAGCCCGTTGCGCTTTCTACTGAAGCCACCCTTTCTGACGTTTCCTTCACGGATGACTTGGAGCATGGCTGGCTGGTTGGAAAGAGTTCTACACTGCTAGAAACATTTGATGGTGGGCAAACCTGGCAACCTCGTGCGCTGGAACTTGATGAGGGGCAGGTTTATAGCTTCACCTCGGTTAGCTTTTCCGGACAGGAAGGTTGGGTCGTGGGTCAACCTGCAATCCTACTACACACCACGGATGGCGGTAAGACCTGGCTACGGGTGCCCCTCAGTGATAAATTGCCGGGTTCACCCAACACCATTACCGCTCTGGCGAAACAGTCGGCTGAGATGACCACCGACATCGGTGCGATTTATCAAACTGAGGACGGTGGCAGAACCTGGCAGGCAATGGTGCAAGAGGCAGTCGGGGTATTGCGGAATATTGCGCGATCGCCCGATGGTAAGTACGTTGCCGTTTCAGCCCGTGGTAACTTCTACTCAACCTGGGAACCCGGACAAGAAGCTTGGCAACCCCACAACCGCACCAGTTCTCGGAAGCTGCAAAACATGGGCTTTAGCCGAGACGGTCGCTTGTGGCTATTGGCTAGAGGTGGAATCGTCCAGTTCAGCGAACCCAACAGCACTGAAGAATGGGATGAAGCAACCAACCCAGAATTTTCGACCAGTTGGGGATTGCTCGACTTGGCTTATCGCACACCCGAAGAAGTTTGGGTGGCTGGAGGCAGTGGCAACTTGCTCCGCAGCACCGATGGTGGTGTGACTTGGGAAAAAGATCGGGGTGTAGAGAACATTCCATCTAATCTGTACCGGATTGTTTTTGTTACACCGGAGCGCGGATTCATCTTAGGTCAACGCGGTACGCTGTTGAGGTATGAACCTCAATCGCAAGCCGCTTAGAAGCTAGAGCAAACTATTTCCTAGAAGCACAAAGCTAGTGGTTTTGAACGCTTCTCAAATCTAAATTAGGTTTGCAGTTAGGACTAGGTTTGCTTGTGACTCTTTGCTTACTCTCGTATGATATAGATCAGGATTCAGTTGTTATTGGGAGGAACTTGAATGGCAGGTACTACTGGAGAACGTCCGTTTTCTGACATTATTACTAGCATTCGCTACTGGGTAATCCATAGTATTACCATTCCCGCACTGTTTATTGCAGGTTGGCTATTTGTTAGCACAGGTCTGGCATATGATGCATTTGGCACACCTAGACCTAACGAATACTACACTCAAACTCGCCAAGAAGTGCCCATCGTTCAAGACCGTTTTGAAGGTAAACAGCAAATTGAAGAGTTTATCCGATAGAAATTAATGGCAGGAGTTGGTACAGGTTTCCAACTAAAACTCCAGCTTAAAGCAGACAGCCTATTTGATGGCAGCCAATAAGTTAAACGATTTATTGGACAGCAGTTTTGCACAACAGTTTCACGAGTGACAAAGATAGACTATGACGAGCAACAGCCCTAATCAACCCGTTTCTTATCCAATTTTCACCGTTAGATGGATAGCCGTTCACACCCTTGCGGTTCCGACGATTTTCTTCTTGGGTGCGATCGCATCAATGCAGTTTATTCACCGTTAGGAGGGTCCATGCCACCAACCAGAAGTTCAAACCCCAACAAGCAACCAGTCGAGTTAAATAGAACTTCTCTATACCTCGGCTTGCTGTTAGTTTTCGTACTTGGCATTTTGTTTTCAAGCTACTTTTTCAACTAGCTTAAGATAGTTCTCCATCAAGGAGAATTTCAAATTAGTTTGGTTCTATTTTCTGTGCTGTGTTTCGTGTGAGTTAGGAGGTAAAACAATGTCTGGAACTGGCAGAATTCCTTTGTGGGTAGTCGCAACAGTCGCTGGCTTAGGCGCACTCGCAATTTTGGGACTTTTCTTCTACGGTGCTTACGCAGGTTTAGGTTCTTCAATCTAAGAACTGAGTCAGCTTTTAGAAAGACAAAAGGGAGGCGGGTTAAACCCTGCCTCCCTTTTTATTTATTAATTTGCTTCATAAACTTTGAAAGCACTCACTCAGGGAGCGGGTGCTTTCAAAGACCATTTAGGATGGCTATGTTTAGGATGGTTATGTAAGACTAACCAACCAAGTTGCCGAAGGTTTGCAGCACTCCAGACTCAAACACCTGGAAGATCAGATAAGCAAACGCTGCGCCACCGATTCCACCCACCAAAAAGCTACCTGCAAACTCGCTCCAGCCCTCTGAAGTGCCTAGAGACTCAGGAGGATTGGGCGTGGTGACAGTAGCAATTGGCTTCTTCACGCCTGCGCTGCCATAAAGCGACAAACAGATCGTCAGAATCACTACCAAAATCACTGCCTCAATTAAGCCAACGATGTCGGCAACGTTGGAGTTGCGAAATTGGCTAGTGAAAGCAAATGGCCCATACAGTAAGTAACCATGAGCCATGCCGATTTCTAATCCCCGCCGCTGAGCAGACAGACCTGCTCGGTAAGCGGGCAGATTGTTGATGAATGCTTTTGTGAAATCCGAGGAATTAATTGGGGTGGCCAGGTTGCCAATCTGAGGATCACCAGCAGGCTTGACTACTTCTGTCGTCATATTTAGGTATCTCCAAGTGTTCTTCTGTAATGCCTATCTCGTTTCCGAGGAAAAATCTGATACAGCTAGCGATGCAGCTATTATCAGGTGGGGGAGTCTTCGCGTTCGATGTAAATGAACAGCAGTGCCATTGCTACAGCGGGAAAGACCCAGCCCACAATGGGAACTAAAATCGAGGGTAAGTATGAGGCTGCCATAACTAAGTTTCCTAATTAGAAAAAGCCATTAGAACAGAATCTACTGTGAAATGAGAGCAAATTGTTGATTGCTAAAGATTTTTAACAAAATTTGTCGCCTGGTTAGTGACTGAGAACTGCCGCTCATTTTTCAATCTTTCAATTTCCGAACGCCAATCTTCGAACGCTAATTTTCGAACATCAATCTTCGAACTGTCAATTTCCGAACTATGGTCAACGCAAAAAATGCGAAAGAGATAGACTTGTCGCAGCCTGGAAGTCTATGGAAACGAGTAAGAGAACAGACTGAGTGGGCGATCGCCCACAAAGCACTTCTATCCATTCCCACAGCGTGCGAATTTGTTGAGCAAGCAGGCATTCGGTTTATTGTTCGCACTGTAGCTAATCTAGTTCGCAAAGACGAAGCGCAGAAAAAAACTCCAAAAGCAAGTTCCAACAAGGATTTCAACCCGTTCTTGCCCTACGAAGAGGATTTGTTTGTTGCCAATCTTTCTACGACTCACTTGTGTTTGCTAAACAAATTTAATGTAGTTGATCATCATTTGCTGATCATCACCCGAGCGTTTGAAGAGCAGGAGGACTGGCTTAACTTACAGGACTTTGAAGCAATGTGGATGACTTTGGCTGAGGTCGATGGACTCGTCTTCTACAATGCAGGGCAGAGGGCAGGGGCCAGCCAGCGGCACAAGCATTTGCAACTCGTGCCAATGCCGTTTGCACCCGATGGCATGGGAGTGCCAATTGAGTCCCTGTTTGCTGCAGCTCAGTTTGAGCGTGCGGTGAGTGAGCATCCAATTGGCACGATTCCAGAACTGCCGTTTCGCCATGCGTTAATCCGTTGGGAAGGTGAGATGGCATCTCCACTGGATGCTGCTAAAGCGACACTGGAACGCTATCACACGCTATTGCGGGCTGTTGGCTTGTTAGAAGGTGAAATCACAGGAACACGACAATCAGCACCTTACAACCTACTGGCGGCGCGGGAGTGGATGTTGATTGTGCCGCGATCGCAATCCAGTTTCAACTCGATCGAAGTTAACTCGCTAGGATTTGCAGGCGCATTGCTGGTCCGAAACCCAGAGCAAATGCAGATTCTAAAAGAGTGCAGTCCACTCACTCTTTTGCAAAACGTTGCTTTAGCGATCGCACGATAGGTCACTGCCTTGCAGTTTGCCGTCTTGCCAGATTCCCTCTGCCGTCTCACCATTGGCAAAGATAAATTTGCCTTTACCATCACAGCGATTGTCTTTAAACTCGCCGATGTAGCGATCGCCACTCTCTAAGATCCACTCTCCTACCCCACTAAACTGGTCGTCTTCAAACTGCCCCACATACTTTCTGCCATTCTCAAAGGTGAGCGTGCCGCAGCCGTTACGCTTGCCGTTTTGAAATTCGCCATCATAACGATAGCCATTTGGAAAAATCATGGTGCCTCTGCCGTCGGCTGGCAGATCACCATCCCCAACCGAGCCGTAATAAGCTACGCCATCAGAATATTCATAGTCAGGCTCCCCTGAGGGCAGCGGCGGCAGCGGTGACTCATCACACACGAGGGGAATTGGGCGGGAGTCAATGTCCGGTGTTGGGTCGGTGATGCGGGCAGTTTGCTCAGCGCCAATATTGGCAAAATGAGCGATCACAGCTGCCGCTAGAATCATCACGCTCAAACCTGCCCCCACCACAATCTTTAGAGGAGCGGAACGCAGCTGAAAAGGAACCAACGCTTGCCAGCGAGGGGTGGCGGAAGTCGGGAGGGGGGCGATCGCCATCGTTGCCCTATCAGCTTGCTCTACTGGAAGCACATCCTCTGGGGGTGACAGCGGCGAATCGTTGAGCGAAACGGGCAGCATAAACGCTGTAGACTCTGGCTCCTCAAGTGCGGGTGATTCTGGTAAGACATCAGATCCCACCGAGTCCTGCCAAACTACCGTAGAGTCTGGTTCGGTCACCGCTGAAAAGACCCCTCGTACGGGCAGCGGAGGTAGTTCTACTGCATCCGTTGGAGAAGGCACCTCGGGCTGCCCCAACTCTTTGGGAGCTGCATCAAACTGCTCAATTAAGGGAGGTAGGGTTGCAGCTCTGTAGCGGCTGTAAAACGGCTCAATTGCTTGCAGAACCTCTTCGGCTGACTGATAACGGTCTTTGAAGTGAAACCGCACCATGCGTCTGAGAATTGCCACCAGCTCATCACCTACCGGAGCCAGAGGTTGCCAGATAAGTTCACCCGTGTCAGGGTCTTCTGGCAAATCAGATGGGCTGAGTCCAGTCAGGGCCTGCACGCCAATAATTCCCAAAGCATAAAGGTCACTGCTGGGGCGTGGTTTTCCCAAACATTGCTCTGTTGGCATGTAGCCCGGTGTACCCGCAACAATAGTCGTCTTGGGCTGCCCCTGCGCCACTACCTGCTTGACGATGCCAAAATCTACTAAAACCAGCTTGTGGTCATGCCGCCGCCGAATCAAGTTGTCGGGTTTAATGTCGCGATGAATGACCCCCTGATGATGGATAAATGCCAGCACACTCAACACCTGATGCAGCATGTGACAAACCTGAATTTCACTCCAGCTTTTGCCTTGGCGCAGCTCAAACGTTAGCGTGTGCCCTTCAATGAGTTCCTGGACCAGGTAAAACTCGTCCTCTTCTTCAAAGTAGGCCAGTAGTTGAGGGATTTGGTCATGCTTGCCGAGCTTCTGTAGCGTTTCTGCTTCGGTCAAAAAGAGCCGTCTGGCATTTCCTAAAACTTTGGGGTCATCGCTAGCAGGTTTGAGCTGTTTCACCACACACCAGGGGTTGCCAGGTAAGCGAGTGTCTTCAGCAACATAGGTTTGCCCAAATCCCCCTTTTGCCAAAGTGCGAAGCACTCGGTAACGCCTGTCTAGTAAATCGCCTGGCACTGGTACTTTCATCAAGGATTGGGCGATCGCACACAATTCAACAGTTAACAGCTTTAATTACTTCCCATTGCTATACGAGACTGCTGTTTTATAGGATGCTTTTGAACATGAAGCAAAATTCATGTGTAAAGGTATCCATCGTCAAGCAATATCTCTGTGCTAAAGGGCTAACCATTGGGGTTCAGCACAGCAAACATAGACAACATTGGGTAAGGCAAAGCGATCGGGCGGTAGAACCTGCTCTCTATCTCAAATTAACCTTCATCTTTCAGAAAATGCTCCCCTCCATACTAATGAAACTCTTGCTGCAAAAAATTCCACGAGAGTTACTCCGCAAGAGAGAAAAGAGGGGCTAGGAGTTGGGGACTAGGAGCTAGGGTAAGAGACTACTTCCTCGGACCTCCTCATCCTTTATCTCTCTTGAGCCCTTCTCCTCGCTCGTTCCTGCCAACAAAACAGCAAACGTGGTTTGCCCTTGCTGGCTCTCTACCGTGAGCGTTCCTCCTAGCTGTTCTGTGAGCTTTTTCACGAGTGCTAGTCCTAACCCCGTACCTCCTTGCTTCCAGAAGTCAGTGTTGGGAATTCGGTAGAATTTTTCAAAAATGCGAGAAAGGTTAGCCTTTGGAATTTCGGCGGTGTTGCTAATCGTAAATGCGAGGACAGAATTGACATGAGTATAATTCTCAGCGTGACTGACTTCCAGCCAAATTTCACCACCCGATGGGGTATATTTGCAGGCATTATTTAGCAGTTCTGCCAAAATCCGTTCGAGGACGTTGGGGTCTGAAGTAATTGGCGGCACGTCAGCTGGAACTTTAACCTGAAGATGTTGCTGGCGATCGCCCGATCGGGTCAGAAACGGGCTAATCACGTCTGGTATCCAGTCTTGTAGAACAATCGTTTCAGGGGTGATGGAGTAATGTTCTGACTCTAGGCGCTGTAGATCTAGCAGGTCATTAATCAGGTTTGTTTCTTTCGCACATTCGGCTTGCAGAATGTCTAGATATTGCTGGTTTCGCTCTGGTGTAGCAGCAATTCTGAGCAGGTGAATGGCTATTTTCATATTTGAGATCGGCGTGCGAAGCTCATGAGAAACCGTATTCAGGAAATCATCTTTAACCTGATGCAGTTGCTTCAATTCTTCGATTTGAGCTTGAGCCGATTGAAATAAGCGAGACTGACGAATGGCGATCGCACACTGATTCGCCACCTGCTCAACTAACCGCACTTCTAGGTCAGTAAACGTTTGCTCCTTCGGTTTGAACGACCACAAATTCCCAAAAACTTCCTGATTGTCCAAAAGCGGGCACGCCAGTATGGCATAAGGCTTTTCTCTTAATCGGAGAGGATCTGCGGTATTAAAGCAGAACTGGCTGGACAGCCCCGACAAAAGCTGTTGATGAACAGCAGGACTGGCAGAGTCGGCGATCGCAAGAGTGGCTCCCCGACAATCAGGCAAGGTCGTATATTCGTAGCAAATCGTGAAAGCAGTTTTGTCAGCGTCGTACATTCCAACATTGCAACAAGCAACTGATAATTCCTGCCCTAGCTCATGCACAGCGGTTTGCAAAATCTGTGCTTCATCCAAGTTGTCCCGGACTTTGTCAGTAATGCGCCTGAGCAGCGCCTCAAACTGCAAGGCTTGATGGAGTTGATTGGTACGCTGTTGTAGTTCAGCCGTTCGCTGCTCGACCCGCATTTCTAGCTGCTCATTTGCCTTGGCTAATGCGGTGATAGAGTCTTTTAACTGAGCCTCAATTTGATTATGCGCCTGTTCCAGAACACTTAGTTCATAAATGCCTGTGGCTTGGATGGGCTGACTTAACTCTTGCCAACGCCACGAGGACATCGTTCGCTCTGCTAATGCTTTAGACGATCGGCTAAGACGTTGAATGGGTTGGGCAATCCATTGAGAGGTAAGTGCTGCGACTACGGTTGCCACTACCATAACGATCAGGCACAACAGCGTAGTAGACCGGATATTGGCAGCAATGTAGGGAGCAAAATCAGTTTCTGGCACGACTACCACGACGAGCCAGGAGAGACCGTAGCGATCGCTGAAGGGAGTAACTTGTACAATCTGTCGCTCACCGTTCATCTCAAAATCAAGTTGCTCGCGGTGTTCGATTGCATCCAGATCGCTATAGTGGTGGAGCAAATGCTCTGCCGTTGTTTGAATAGTTTTGTTTTCGCTGTCAACTGCTGCGAGCCGTTGCCTAGCTTGAGCTTGAGCAGGCAAAAAAGACCGCATTGAAGTTGAACTTGCTACCAACTCTCCTGTTCGCTCGATGATAAAGGTCTGCCCTGAGTGACCAACCTCCAGCTCTTGTAAAAAGCTGGAAAGATGAGCAAGAGACAGTGTCGCGTTGGTAACGCCTAAAAGTTCACCCGTTTCGCTGTAGATTGGGCGAGCAGCACTGATAGCCAAATCTGAGGAGGAAAAGTAGGGATAGATTTTTGTCCAGGTGGGTTCTCCAGCTTGGACAGCAGCAACGTACCAGGGGCGCTCTCGGGGATCAAAGGTATTATCTGTTTCAATCAGGCGATCGCGCTTGCCCTGTTCATCGGCTATGTAGGTGTGGTAGCGATCGCCAGTTGATTCATCCATGACACGAATCACCAGCGTGCCGTCCTTCAGGCGATCGACTGCATGGATTTCTCCCTGCTGGTTAGCAAAGGCGATCGGGCGCAAATTAGGAAACAACTGCATCTGCTTCCAAAAGTGACGCTCAAGGCGAGCTGCATTTTGCAGATCAATTTGACCTAGCCGCAGCGCATCTACATTGGTTTGAGCAACGATGTGAGGCGTTTCCATTAAGACAGCAACTTGCTGCTGAATCCGCATGGAAAC
The DNA here is from genome assembly GCF_014696015.1 of Oculatella sp. FACHB-28. NCBI lineage: Bacteria > Bacillati > Cyanobacteriota > Cyanophyceae > Oculatellales > Oculatellaceae > Oculatella > Oculatella sp. FACHB-28. The sequence continues at coordinate 19,016 of NZ_JACJPJ010000043.1, forward strand.
TTCGTCGGTTAAGTGGGTGGCCACTTGATCAACCGTTTTCTGACCACTTCTTAAGGAAAAGTAGCAGGTCAGCCCAACCGCAAGCCCAACTTGTAGTGTAAAAGGCAATACCAGAGCAGTTTGGAGAGGAATTTTATAGGAACTCCGAAAAATTGGAATCAAACGTTTCAGCAACACCAGCACGCATCCGCTTTCTAAATGATGAGGATCCGGACTGAACTAAATCTGCTTTTCTACGACAAAGCCGCACTCCTGCCAAAAAACAGAGTAAATTCAATCTCCAATCCTGGGGCATATGTAGTTCCAAGCCAGTCCTAACGACTAGCGGGTCATGAGAGGCACATGCCGTCTGGGTGCGTCTGTCACGAGCCATCTAAGATTGCAATAGAGAAAGTGAGAACCTTGGGACTTGATCAACAGGGAATTTAGGGCAAAGCAATACAAAGCAATACGCAGACGATTCTAACTGGTAGATGATCGTCTAGGGCAACGTTCATCAAATAGTTTGTTAATCAAGTATTGCTCAAGCTAGCGCTGAATTGGAGAGGCAGGCGCTGTGATATGATGCTGATCCTCAGAATGGTTCTAACCGGGTTAGACCGACAAAAATTGGTTTGACGAAGTTGCCCATGCCCGTGCGATCGCCAATGAAACGATACCCCCCTGATGCTCGTTGACAACAATCTGACTCAATACATCGTTTTTGCCGACTGCGCCAAATTTCAAATGCGGCTTAAAAGTATCGCGTAGGTTGGGTGGAGCAGAGCGCAACCCAACTCAAAATTTTTGTAAACACTAGGTTTCCGTGTCTAACTTAATCTACAGTTTTTGCTGATTAATCGACTATTTCTGTGAAACGTCCTTACAGCCATTGAATCGCTTTTATAAAGCTTCCATCAAGATGTTGAGAATACACTCCAAAAACTGAAGCAAAAGCAGGAATAACTTATAGCGACTGCTGGTTGAGTGCAGTAACTTTTCTGATTTTTGTTCGTTGTCATTTGTGAACAGCTACTGATCAATGACCAAAAATCGACTTCACTCAACCGCTAACTTCCTTTGAGTGTTGTCATGTTATTCAATCATCGATTTTTGCTTCGACTGATCACCAATCTAGTCGTTTGTGCTTTAGCTTTATCTAGTGTTGGTGTGCTGCTATGGACAATTGACGAATTTATCGGATGGGATATTCTTCCTGACGCGATAGGAATCTACGTCCGGGCATCAGTCATTGGTATGGCGTGGGTAACTTTTACGCTGATCGTGATCCACGTTCTGCTCAGCCTTACGCTATTTGCTGAAGCAAGTGCTAGCCGTGCCAAGCTACCCGATGTTCAAGTTTCACCTGAATTAAAGCGCAAGTTAAACCGTCTGGTGCCTCTGACGGGAGTTGTAGCCATCGTGCTATTTTTTGGACTGCAAGCGGCAAACAGAGTTCGGGGAAATGTTGTTGCGCGACTTGACCGCCAGGAAACTGAGCAAAGGCAAAGAGAAGAATTTGAGAAAGCAAGCCTTGAATTTGACCGAATTCAACAAGATCTCGATCAATCGTTGCCTCAAGTTTTGGAATTGTTTACCCCGTCTCTGTTGAATTCGATTCAAACCAATACAATTTCGCCGGGTGAACTGCGACAGCTATTTCAAGCGGTGAGCGTTTCCTTTCCGCACAGTCCTTCCCTAGCGTTGTTGATTCCAGCTCAGCAGCCCTATCGATATTACAGACTTGATGCGGAAGCGATCGCCTACAACGAAGAACGAGGATTTCTCCTGCAGCCGCAGTATTACTTTGGCTTTCCAACCCAGCTAGAAACTGAAGCAGTCAACCAACTTTTTGCTGAGCAAGCCGCTGCCCCAACTGCTGCCTTGACTGGAGTCTTCATCCGCAACACCACCCCTAGTTCTTGGGGAGTTTTGAGGTTGAATGGTCGGGTCATTGCTCTGGTTCATCTGGAAGCAGCCTACCGCTGTCCTGAGCCGACCGAGTTTGTCAAAGACAGTTGCACTCACGACGGCCCAGAAGAACTTTACGCCAATTAATTTTGCTGCCTCTGTTCTAGAACTTGCCCGCTCTAGAACTTGCCCGCCAGAGCCGGAATACAACGCTCACATAACAGCGGATGCTCCTTAAATTCACCCACGTGAATGGAATAGTTCCAGCAGCGATCGCACTTTTGCCCGTCGGCATCTGCCACACCCACACCGAGCGCATCAGACTGTGACTGATACTTCAGGTCAGCCAACGCTGCCGGACTGTGTAGCAGTTCAACCTGAGAGGTGAGGAATAGATAGCGCAGTTCATCAACCCCATTGCTGCTGAGGCTATCTGTCGGATTCATCGATTGCAGCTTTTGGCGTAGCTCCAGGTCGGGTACATATAGGAGCACCTTTGCTTCCAGGGAAGAACCGATCGCCTTTTCTGCCCGCGCCTGTTCCAGTACTTTGTTCACCTCAAATCGGATGCGCCGAAGCTGCTGCCAGGATGCTGCCAGTTCAGGATTTTTCCACTCGTCCTCTAGCTTCACCCAACCCGACTCAAATACTGACTCGTGAGAAGTGGAGTAGGGGATGAATTGCCAGATGTCTTCCGCCATATGGGAAAGGACAGGGGCGATCGCCCGTGCCAGGTTCTCGATCGCCACTGCCAACACAGTCTGACAACTACGGCGACGGAGAGTATCTGCTGCACTGATGTACAGCCGATCTTTGGCAATGTCGAGGTAGAAGTTAGACAGATCAACTGTGCAGAAGTTTTGCACCGTCTGGAAAAAGCGGAAGAACTGGAAGCTCTCAAATGCCTCCGTCACTTCCGTAAACACCTCTGTCATCCGGTGCAGCATATAGCGATCCAGCTCAGGCAATTGCTCATAAGGAACAGCATCCTTTGCCGGATCAAAGTCATGCAGGTTGCCCAGCAAGAATCGTGCCGTATTGCGGATTTTGCGGTAGACATCCGACATTTGCTTGAGGATGTTTTTACCCAGTGGCACGTCCGAGGAATAGTCCACCGACGACACCCACAGCCGTAGCACGTCTGCACCGTAGGGCGGCTCCGCTTTCTGGTTTTTGCCGCCTTCAATCACCACACTCGGATCGACAACGTTGCCCAGTGACTTACTCATTTTCCTGCCCTGCTCATCCAGGACAAAACCGTGAGTCAAAACCGTTTTGTACGGGGCGCAGCCATTCGTCGCTACGCTAGTCAGCAAGCTGGACTGGAACCAGCCCCGGTGCTGGTCTGACCCTTCCAGGTACATCTCCACGGGATATTGCAGTCCCTCTCGCTGTTCAGCTACCGCTGCCCAAGAGGAGCCAGAGTCAAACCAGACATCCATTGTATCCATGCCTTTGCGGTAGCTGCGACCGTTGCTGCGGTATGGTTCGGGTAGCAATTCCTCGATTGGAAGTTCCCACCAGGCATCGGAGCCTTTTTCAGCAAAGATGGACTGAACGTAATTGATCGTTTCCTCGTTCAGCAGCGGTTCGCCCGTTTCTTCGTCATAAAACACGGGAATGGGAACACCCCAACTGCGCTGACGGGAAATGCACCAGTCAGAACGATCTGCCACCATTGCCGTGATCCGGTTTTCACCTTGTTCGGGAATCCATCGAACCTGGGCGATCGCCTTCAACGCCTCATCCCGGAAGCCTTCCACCGAAGCAAACCACTGCTCTGTCGCCCGGAAAATTGTCGGCTGCTTGGTGCGCCAGTCGTAAGGATAGCGGTGGGCGTAGGTTTCTTCCTTGAGCAGCGATTTTGCTTCCATCAGCGCCTCAATCACTGCCCCATTTGCGTCCTTCAGCACGTTCAGTCCAGCAAATGGTCCTGCCTCTGCGGTAAAGTTACCCGCATCGTCAACCGGTGAAAGAACGGGCAACCCATACTGTTGACCGACCCTAAAGTCATCCTCACCATGACCGGGAGCCGTATGGACTAACCCTGTTCCAGATTCCGTTGTGACGTAATCACCACCGATCACAATCGGGCTTTCCCGCTCAAACAGCGGATGGCGATAGGTGGAAAGTTCCAGTGCTTTCCCAGGCAGTTCGGCTTTGACGGTGAGCGAGACATTCAATAACTTAGACAATCGCTCGACCAGTTCTTTGGCGACGATGAGATAGCGGAAGAAGATACCGGAAGACTTGCCTGTTTCTGTCGCTTGTTGGGCGATCGCCCCTAAGTCATCGGCGCTCACATCCTTTTCGCTGACCTCAACCACCGCATAGGTCAACTCCGGATTCACCGCCACCGCCAAGTTTGCTGGAATTGTCCAGGGAGTTGTCGTCCAGATTGCCACGCCCAATTCTAGAAGGTAGGGGGAGAACGCCTGCGCCGACTCCGCCAGGCTCACCACTGGAAACGCCGCATAGATACTACGCGAAGTATGCCCCTCTGGATACTCCAATTCTGCCTCTGCCAGAGCTGTGCATGAACTGGGACTCCAATGCACCGGCTTCAGTCCCCGGTAAATGTAGCCTTTCAGCACCATCTGTCCGAATACACCGATCTGAGCCGCTTCGTACTCTGGAGTCATCGTCAGGTAAGGATGCTCCCAGTCGCCCCAAACGCCATAGCGCATGAAGCTCTCACACTGTTGCCGCTGTTGCCCCAAAGCCCATTCTTTAGCGCGATGGCGCAATTCGATCGGGGTCAGATTCCGCCGCTCTTCTGGCTTCATCGCCTGAAGCACTTTTAGCTCGATTGGCAGCCCGTGACAGTCCCAACCTGGGACATAGCGAACCTTTCGCCCCTTGAGCAACTGATACTTGTTGATGATATCTTTCAGCGTCTTGTTCATCGCATGACCAATATGCAGCGCCCCATTTGCGTAGGGCGGCCCGTCATGCAAAATAAACGGCTCCCCCGAATTGGTTTGAGAAAGCTTCTCGTAAATCTGATGGTCTGCCCAAAATTTTTGCAGTTCTGGCTCTCGTTTGACTGCGTTGGCCCGCATATCAAACTGAGTCTTGGGCAGGTTAACGGTATCTTTGTAGCTTCCTGGTTCTGTCACGATCGCCGGGGGATAGTTTAGGGGAATAACTAAGTGAACGCTCGAACGATAAAAGATCGAACTGTGAGTTATCGAACCATTATGAGCTAGAAGCTCCTCAAGCTTCAACTTTCTTGATACGGTTTCTTGACCCCGATTCTAAGCATGGACTTGCAATCCTGGATTAACCTGGTCGAAAACTCGGAGTGCATGACTGTAGGTGCATCTACCTCTCCCAATCCTGGCAGTCAGAAGTAATCAAAACTTGGTTAAAACCAGCTAGGAAGCCAACCACAGCCTTACCTCAAGCACCTATGTCTCCGTTCCCAAAATCTCCAAATTTGCAGCTATCTGAAAAGCTGTTTCTTCGCAAAAGCTGGCAATCTCATCAGCTGCGGCAGCATTCCTCTCAATCGGCAAACGGATTGACGGAACAGTCAGCTAATCTCACAACCCGCCGCAATGAATTTTTTAGAAGTAGGGACTCTTGTTCCACTGCGATCGCCTCTACCGCTCGCCTCTCACAGAGCTACCCCGAAATTAAATTTGCTGACTATCCAACCTCAGCAGGCTCAACCTCAGCAGGCTTAAAGATAAAGCTTCAAGGTAGACTCAGCCGCAGCGATAAGCCTTATCCAGGTTCACCCAGCTTTTACGCAGACAGCTATCGCTTAGCTGGATTAAAGCAAGGGCAACAGCTTCATATTCAGCTTAAATCTTTGTGGTTTGATGCTTACCTGGAACTCTTAGATGCCCACACAAATCGCATCATTTCAGTAAACGACAATGCTACAGTTCGGGGTACTAACTCTAGCCTGACCTTTACCGTCAAGCCAGGGAAAGATTACTTAATTCGGGTCAGCAGTGCCTATCCTGGGGAAATGGGGCGGTATAGGCTGAGCCTGAATAATTTCCCAGATTCAGTGGGTAGATTCAATTTCTCCTATGGCTACGGATTGATTGATGCAGCGGCAGCGGTTGCCCGTGCTGCGGGGCAAAAACCTTTCAAAGCGGTGCAAAACTTGGGCGGCAGCAACTGGGGATTAGATTTAGTCAAAGCGCCAGAAGCTTGGGCAAAGGGACATGCAGGGCAGAACGTGACCGTTGCTGTACTAGACACCGGCGTTGACATTAATCACCCTGACTTGAAGTCCAACATTTGGAAAAACCAGGGTGAAATTCCAAACAATAGGTTAGATGACGACTGCAATGGTTTTATCGATGACGTTCATGGCTGGAATTTCGCAGGACGTGACAGCAACGATGTCAGGGACTTCTACGGGCATGGAACGCATATATCGGGCACCATTGCCGCCACCCGGAATCGGTTTGGCGTGACGGGGGTTGCCTACGCCGCCAAAATCATGCCGATTCGAGTGATTGACAGCGAGGAGGACAATTTTTTCCGCAAGTTTGATGCGAACGTTGCAGCGGGCATCCGCTATGCGGTGCAAAATGGCGCAAAGGTAATCAGCATGAGTTTGGGCAACTATCCTGGTGACCCAGCTATGCTCCGAACCAGATTGGCGCTGAAGTATGCGAGACGAGCAGGTGTAGTGGCTGTGATGGCCTCTGGCAATGAGCGAGAGAGTTTTGGGGCAACCCAGCCGATTGAGCCTGCGCTGCTGGGGGTGAAGCATTTGGGAATCGGTGTAGGGGCGATCGACGTTCGGCGTAAAGTGGCTGATTTCTCTACCCCTGCTGGGCAAAGACCCCTTGCCTTTTTTGTAGCTCCTGGTGTTAGGGTTCGCTCTACAGTTCCAGGTGGTGCCTATGAGACTGATTGGTCTGGCACCTCAATGGCAACACCTCATGTTGCGGGTGTCGTGGCGCTCATGCTCAGCGCTAATCCTAGTTTGACCCCTAATGAGATTGAGCAAATTTTGATCGAGACTGCTCAGTCTAGTGGGATTACAGTGCCTTGATCTGAGGGTTTGTTTAGCTAGGAGAATTGTTGTGAGAAGCGATCGCCCCATCTAAATCTTCCAATTCTCCCGATTCTCCTGAGCTCCCTGATTCTCCTAAGTCTTCTGAAGCCGGGGATTCAGTCGTTGGAGTGGCAACAGACGGGACTTCCTCGATTGGCAATTCCAGTAAAGCTTCAGAAGTTTCAGGGGCGATCGCTTCTGACACTTCTGCTGGAGGAGTTGGTTTAGGGGTAGCAGGCTTCGTTGTAGCGTCTACTGATTCAATAAATTTATCTAACTCATCTAGCTCATCAAATTCATCTAAGTCAGCGGCTCCACCCGGCTCAGCAATCGTTGCCTCAAGAATGACTTCTGCCTCTGCCTCACTCCCTTCAACTGGCGATGCAGGCTGAGCGGCACGAGATTTAGCAGGACGGTTTTTGGGCGATCGCTTAGGCTTTGGTTTGGGCTTGAGCAAGTTTTGGATGAAGGTGGCGGTTGCCGCAAATAGCCCTGAAAATAGACCCGCGATCGGCTGCACCAGTCCATTGAGCAACGGCAATCGTTGCAATCGTTGCGGTAGCGTCGTCTGAAGCTGCTTCCACCCGTTCTGGAATGCTTCACCCAAAGATTTGGCTGAGCCGGGTAGCTGAGTTTGTTGGTCACGGGGAGTAAGCGCCCGCCTCAGTGCCAGCGTTTGCCAGCCTAGCCAGCCCAGCAGCGCAACGCTGGCGGTCTGCCCCAGCAGCACTCCACCAGTGATTCGTCCAGCACATACCCACAGGACAAGGGCATAAAACAGCCCAACCCCGCTCCAGGTAAAGTCATTTTTGCGATGAACTTCTGGAAAGAAGAAGGCAGACATATAAAGTCCAAAGCTGCCAAAACCAATAGTCAACGCCAGGATGTGTGCGAGCATAGTTCACCCCCGTTTGAGTGCATACTCTATTTTGCTTGAGATTGCTCCACTTCGCGACAGGCAACTAAAACTCTGGAATTTAGGTCTGAGTTTCGAGCGGGTGCGGGTACGCTGCGTAAATCGCCCACTAGGGTGAACCGACTGCTCGATAAAACTGGACAGAAAGTAGCGTATTTTACTAAATATGAACTTTTCGTTCGTCTGGGTTAAAAAATGTGGTTTATTGCTTCATTGATTGCCGCAGTTGCAGCCGTCTGGTTCTACGACAAGGTTGAGAGGTTTTCTGAGGAATTGGCGATCGCTCTTCTGGCATTGGCGATCCTCAGTTTGGTTTTCAGCTTATTTTCTGCTCCCTGGCAAATTCAGCTATTGCTGCTTGTTGGGACCCTGTCCTATCGCTCTACCAAAGTTCAGTCAACCCGCTAAGAAATTTTTGAGAGAAAATTTATCCTTGGGCGAGCAGGGCTTGTCAAAGCTTTGGCACGCCAACTGCTTGGTTGCTACTGACCCTGCTGGTATCTGGTGAAACGTTCATCTTGATGGTCTACAAAATTTGTTTGTGAGATGAAAAATATACCCTTCACAACCCGTTTGGGGTTGTCATATATTCACTCAGCAAACTTAATTTGTACCTCACATCTGCTTTATACCCGCATTACTAAATCTTTAAAAACTCCGTAGTTTTGCTGGATTAGAGGCACACTATGGATTTCACTTATCTCCTTATCTAAGGTTTCAATCGTGGGGGGTATCACCCCTCATCTCTAACAGGATGATTTTGAGGATTGTAGGGATAGGTCTTGTATCTACCCTGCTTAAGATTATTCGTAAAGCTGAAGCTGTAATTGATCTGTAATCATTCAAATAGTTCAATCTAATAGTTCAAGTCGTCGCTCAGTAAGCAGCATTTCGATTGGTTTATGCAAAAGAAAACTCCCCAACTCAAACAAGTGAGCTAGGGAGTTAAATCAGGGTGCATCTACCATTCCACTGTTCTGGGAAGCGGGTTGCCATCCGGAATAAAATTGGGGTTAAGTCGGACATTTTGGGGTTTGAAACGAGATGCGGGTTTACTGTTGCTCATTTCACTTCAGAAAAATTCCGCTGGGAGTTTGTTTGCTGCAGAGAAAAAGATTCTACAGCAGGTAACTTTTTGAGCCTTTGATTCGTCCGGTTGAGTACGACCTTCCTCCCGTAAAGCGATCGAGCAGAACTACCAAATCAGAAGTCAGGAGAGCACGGTAACGGTGACCCAGGAGTTTCACATTTCTGTGACCCCGGTGGGGAATGAAGAATATTTAGTGCGGACTGAGCGAGTCGCACCCGGTGTACCTTTGGCAGAAGAGCAGGTCACTTGGGCAGTTGAAGATTGGCTAGCTCAGGCACGGCAGCTAATGAACGATCCTCTGCTGGGTGTATTGCAAGGAGATAGAGTTAATCGCATTGGTGGATTTGAACTGTCCCGCAGTTTAGACCATTCTGCTGATGCTGAATCATCACTGCCGCCCCTCAGTTTGGCAGAAATTGGGCAGCAGCTTTATGGCGCTTTGTTTCAAGGCACTTTGCGCGATAGCTGGATGACAGCACAGGCGATCGCCCAACATCGCGGTGAGGTTTTGCGGCTACGGCTAGGGCTAAAGGGTTCACGTCTGCCCCGTCTACCCTGGGAAGTGCTGCACGAAACTGACTCACCCGCTGAGAGAATGCGCCAGCGCGATGGGCTAAGCTTGCCGCCTCGACCTGTAGCAACGGGGACTGGAGTCGTTTTTTCTCGCTACCAGCCGGGCACTAGCCTAACGCTGCCTGTATCACCCCTTCCCCAAGAGCCAGACCAACCGCTGCGTATCCTGATGGTGATCGCGGCTCCGACTGACCAAAAGCGGCTAGAGCTAAAGCGAGAAGCCACGCACCTTCAGCAGGAGTTGCGCCATCAAAGCGGTTCTTTGCCAGAAAGCCTGACAGGAACCCTGCCCGAAATCCAATTGACGATTCTCGATCAGCCCGGTCGCGAACAACTGACCCAGGCGCTAGAACAGGGGCAATTCCAGGTTCTGCACTATGCGGGGCATAGCAACTTGGGCGCTTCTGGCGGCAATTTGTATCTGGTTAACAATAAAACGGGGCTGACCGAAATCTTGACAGGAGATGACCTGGCAGGGCTACTGGTCAACAATGGCATCCGTATGGCGGTGTTTAACTCGTGTCGTGGCGCTTACACGGCTGCGGCTGACCCTATGTCAGATGTGGGTGAGCGCAATCTAGCGGAGGCGCTGGTCGGGCGTGGCATTCCGGCGGTGCTAGCGATGGCAGAGCGCATTCCAGACGACGTGGCACTGACGTTGAGCCGCCTGTTTTACCGCAATTTGAAGCAGGGCTACCCAATTGATCTCAGCCTCAGTCGGGCGCGGCAAGGGCTAATTTCTGCCTATGGCTCCCATCAGCTTTATTGGGCGTTGCCGATTCTTTATCTGCACTCAGAGTTTGATGGCTATTTGACGGAGGGCGATCGCACCCTCGACAATCCAGCCGATCGGCTGATGCTGATTCCGCAGGGCTATGACGTTTCTCAAGCTGCGGCAAGATCAACTCCTCCACTGACCGCTGATGCAGTTCCAGATTCTCGCTATCTCGGTCCTGATGACTGGGAATCAGTTCTCGATGACGATTTGGGCGACCTGACAGAGGACGGAAATCGAAACTACTCAGAGTATGAAACGGAGCTTGACGAGGAATTAGACGGCGAAACAGACCTAGATTATGAGGATGAGGCGTCTGTCGTAGCCGGTTTGCTAAAACAGCTTTCTAGTAAGGAAGACCCGCAGGGTTTAGATACAGAAGTTGTTCATGTCAAAGATGCACCCGGTTCAGGGCTAACCTATGGCGAAGCAAAAACTCATTCTGCGGATCGGGCTGCACCTCCAAAAACTCAAACCGAATCTGAGACTGAGTCTGACCAGTGGATTTACGATGGACTTCCTGTCACGCCACACTCTGGCTCAATCTCGATCAGACCGCTTGAACCAGACGAAGAGACTGCACCTCAGCCCCGTTCTACGGGTGTTGCGACCGCTATTCAGCCTGCGGTCCAACCCCGGCCTGCGCGCCCGACTCGGCGGCTTCCCCGCTTTGTCTTACCGCTAGTTGGGGTAGCTGGCATTGCAGCGATCGCCTTAATTAGCTTCTTAGTCGTGCCTAGGGATTGGTTTAGTTCAGGAGGAGCCAACCCGGATGACTTGCTGCCGCCAGGGTCAAGCATTTCTGAGACGCTAGAAACAGAAGGAACAGAGCTACCCGACGTAGGTGAGGCTGAGCTGAATTCTGCGGATACGACAAACGTGACGGCGATCGCCATCGAGCACTTTAACCAGGGGAAATTTGCCGAAGGCGGACAAGCCGTCAATGCTCTGCTCGATCGCAATGCTCTACCGCAAGCGACCGCAGCCCTCGCTACCGTGCCACAAGCTGAGATCGATCAGCCTGAAATTAACTTCTTGCACGGGCGACTGGCGTGGCAGGCAGTTCAAGCTGGAGAGGCTGACTTTAGCATCAACGATGCTCGTCGCTATTGGGAAGCGGCAGTTCGAGAGCAGCCAAACAACGCAGATTACCGAATTGCGCTAGGTTTTGCCTACTATGCTGAGAGCCAACCCAGTGAGGCGATTCAAGAATGGGTTGCAGCCCTCTCGCTATTGGAGGAACAGCAGGCAGCTAATCTGAAGGCTCAGCCGAGTAGCCAGACTGCAAATGCAGACTTGCCCCTTCCTGAGCAGCTTTTGCAAGGGGAGAAAGCGCTTAACGCCTACGCAGGAATTGCCCTGGCACTGCAACAGGCTGCATCTGAGCGATCTGCTAATGAGCAAAGCAACCTGGAGAGTAAGTCGGTCAAGCTTTACCAAATGGTGATGATGAGCGACCCGACTAATTTCCAGGCGGAAGCGCTAAGCAATAACTGGCTCTGGACGCAAGAGGCGATTCAAGCCTGGAGTGCTTTAGCACAACGCTAGAGCGAGTCGAGTTCAAGACTGATGCAGAATGAGTCGATTTTGGTCGGGATCATAGGCGTAAATTTCTTTGCCATGCGAGGCGATCGCCACTTCACCCCGAGGTGAATAGCCTAGTGCAGTGAGGTGGGCGATCGCCTCCTCAAGGCTTTTCACCTCCAAACACAGGCTGATTTTGCCTCGTTCTCCTGCAAATTCTGCTTCATTCTCCTGTTTTGGCTGAAAAATGCCCAATCGCAGACCCGGAAGCTGAAACTCGGCATAGCGATTGGGAAGATGAGGCTGTGGCAGTTGACCGAATAACTGAGCGTAGAACTTGACCAGATCCTCTAGCCGAGTCGTAGCCAGCGTAACAAAGGCAGCACTACATTCAAACTTCATAGGCAAAGCAAAAAGTAACAACATCCCTCTCAAAAAAGGGCACCTCGCAGAGCGGGGTACCCTTCCATCTGTAACCCTAATTTTTGGAATTAGTACAATTCTTTCGAGGGGAATATGACAACATGACGGCTGTGAAATTAGGATAGCTCTCTGGTGCGGTTGCAAATCGAGGAGATTGAGCAACCGCGAGCCAACTGAAATTTCAAACGGTCCGTCTGCATGACAACTGTCCAAGCTGGGACTGATCGACCACTGCGAGTGGTTGCCTATACGGATGCGGCTGGGATTGGCGGTGCAGAGATAAGCCTGGGGCATTTAGTCGCTACTGCTTCAGACCAGATTCAGATATCCGTAGTGGGCGTTTCTCAGACTGTGGTGGAGGCGATCGCCCATCGCCGTCCCCAAGCAGACCGATTCATCTTGCCTCCTCGTGGACTTCAAGCCTTTGCTGCCCACCTGCATACCTTATTGCGGCTCCGGCCCGATATCGTTCACGCTAATCTATGTACGCCCTGGGCTTGTGCAACAGGCTTAACGGCTGCTTTGATGCTGCCTCATGCTCGTGTTGTGCGAGTTGACCAACTGCCACTGCGAACAACCGATGCGATCGCCCTCTGGCGCACTAGAGCTATTTCCTTGCGAGTCGATGCTCATGTTGCTGTGGGTAAGGCAAGCGCTCAGCGCATGGAAGACTTCTATGCCCTTGGACGAGATTCTGTCCTATCGATTCCCAATGGGGTGCCCGATTTCGGCGAACCCGAATCTCCTGTTGAGACAAATAAACAGCTCGTCGTTGGCAGTGTTGGACGGCTCGACCTGATGAAAGCGCATGAAGTGCTGTTGCAGGCGATCGCTCCCCTTGAAGGGGTAGAAGTCGTCATCTTAGGCGAAGGCGAACAGCGAACTGCCCTGGAAAAACTGGCATTTAACTTGGGAATTAGCGATCGCGTCAGCCTACCGGGATGGGTAGATAATCCCCGCTTGCATTTACCAGGGTTTGATGTGATCGCACTCCCTTCCCGCTCAGAAGGATTTCCCCTGGCGATTGTTGAAGCAATGCTAGCAGCACGTCCAGTCATCGCAACTCGCGTAGGCAGCGTTCCAGAAGCGGTATGGCACGGGGAAACTGGGCTGCTGATCGACAAAAATGATGTGAATGGACTCACTCAAGCAATTCGGCAATTGCGAGATGATCCAGCTCTGCGATCGCAACTAGGACGACGAGCAAGAGAAGTGGCGATCGCCCATTTCACCGTCGAAGCCATGACAGAAAGTTACGAGGATTTGTGGAAAAAGCTGATGATCACCCCGCAAGTGCCCCGCCTTCGCGTTCCTCGTCCACGCGATTAACTTCGATTAACAGGGCTCCTTTCCCTTCTCCCCCTTTTCCTTCTGACCCGGCAGTGGGGTTCCTAATTGAGACGTTTTGGAATCATAATTCAACTCAATTGAATGTACGGGAATCCGCTACCTTAGAAATATCCCGCACGATAGGAATTCTTCACCGCCTGGAGTCTCTTCAAAATTATGGTCGCCACTTCTCTCAAGCCACTCCACGTTGATCAATCCCGAATTCGTCCAGAAATTCAAGCCCTACAGCCGCGATTGGTAGAGTGGCGACGACACTTTCATCAGCGCCCAGAGTTAGGCTTTCGAGAGCGGCTAACCGCAGAAGCGATTGCCCAAAAGCTACAAGAGTGGGGCATTGAGCATCAAACCGGAATTGCCGAAACTGGGATTGTGGCAATCATTCCTGGCAACCGTCCTGGACCTGTGCTGGCCATTCGGGCAGACATGGACGCATTGCCGATTCAAGAACTTAACCAGGTGCCCTACCGTTCGCTGCATGATGGGGTCATGCACGCTTGCGGTCACGATGGACATACGGCGATCGCCCTTGGCACCGCCTATTATTTGTCTCAACATCCCGATTTTGCTGGAACCGTTAAACTGATTTTCCAACCTGCTGAAGAAGGTCCCGGTGGAGCCAAACCGATGGTAGAAGCGGGAGTCCTAAAAAATCCTGATGTGGACGCAATCATCGGCTTACATCTGTGGAACAACCTGCCGTTGGGGTCACTTGGGGTTCGCGATGGTGCAATGATGGCAGCTGTTGAGCTATTTGACTGCACCATTAAGGGCAGAGGTGGACACGGCGCAATGCCTCACCAAACCGTTGACTCTATCGTCGTTGGCGCTCAAGTCGTGAACGCGCTGCAAACGATTGTGTCGCGCAACGTTGATCCCCTTAAGGCGGGCGTTGTCACCATCGGCAGCTTTCATGCCGGACATGCCCGCAACGTCATTGCCAACACTGCTAAACTTCAAGGCACGGTACGCTACTTTGATCCCGGACTTGAAGGATTTTTTGAACAGCGGATGGAACAAATCGTTAGCGGCGTTTGCCAGAGTCACGGCGCAAGCTATGAGCTAGACTACAAGCGGATTTATCCCCCTGTCGTGAATAATTCGGCGATCGCCTCCCTCGTCCGCTCCGTCGCTGAAACCGTGATCGAGACCCCGCTAGGCATCGTCCCAGAATGCCAGACCATGGGCGGTGAGGATATGTCCTTCTTCTTACAAGAGGTTCCTGGCTGCTATTTCTTTTTGGGCGCAGCCAACATTGAGCGTGATTTAGCCTATCCCCATCACCATCCCCGCTTTGACTTTGACGAAACCGTCTTGGGAATGGGTGTAGAAATCTTTGTCCGCTGTGTGGAAAAATTTTGTGTAAACTAGCGCAGCCCCTTCCTCACCCATGATGAATCCAGACTCCGAAATTTATCGACTTGTGGATCTGCTGCCTGCATCCGGTCGCATGTTTGCCAAAATCAAGAGCAAACCGGAACAGCCCACTGTCATTGCCGCCCAACTTCCCAAACCCTGGGATCAGACTCGTCCGGTTTTTATCAACTTTGACCTCTGGAGCCAGCTTTCCAAACCCCAGCGAGATTTGCTGATCTTGAGAACCGTCAATTGGTTGGGCAGCGTTAACTGGCTCAAGCCCAACATCTACCAGGGTCTAGTCGCAGCCGGGGTCGTCGGCACCATCTTTGAATTGGTGCAGGGTGACATTATTGGCGCTGTCACCGCAGGCGGGCTAACCAGCCTTGCTGGAACTCAGATTTGGCGAAAAAACTACAGTTCTGAACGTGAACTCGAAGCCGATGAAGCAGCTGTACGGGTTGCCGTTCGCCGAGGTTACAGCGAAACCGATGCTGCCCGTCACCTGATGGCAGCAATCGAATCTGTTTCCCACATCGAAGGACGCTCTCAGCTCGATTTTACCGAACTGCTGCGGGTGCAGAATTTGAAGGCGATTGCCGGACTCTCCCCCGTCGGAGTTCCCCAAACTCTGCGTCGAGAATAAAGTCGTAGTACGCTCTTTAAAAGCGTCTGCCTAACAGCCGTTGCCTGACGCTTTCAGCAATCTTTTGCCCCAAATATTCTGGAATCAAGCTCTCATTAGGTCCTAGCAAGTACAGGATCAGGCGCGTTCTTCCTCGCCAGACTAGCAAATTTGCGTTGACGACCAGCAAATCTTCCTGCCAAATGGAGTACATCACCTTGTAGAATAAACCCGGCTGGTTGTCCGCCTCAATTAGCAAAGCAGGCAAGTGAAAGACTGGATCAACGTAGAACTCTGTTTCCACCTGTTCTAAGCCTGCATCCAGGTTGAATTCTACCGCCAGCATTTCCTCAACTTCAAATCGCCCTGCCAGTGCCTCACGCACTGCCCGACAAACGTTTTCAGCCGTTTTGTCAGCTAATGCCTTGCCGCCCCGCGACACCACCAGCTTAATGAACACTAGCATCGGCGGATAAATTTGCCCGTACAGGCTGAGGCTGTGAATCGTTAGACCGTAGGCAGCCAGCACACCAAAAATATCGCTGAGCAAAAAAGACTGATTGCGATAAGCAAAATGCAAGGCACTTTTGCTACCCTCCGGCTTCAGCTCAATCACTGCCTGTTTACTTTTGTAAAGCTGATAGGCTAGTCGCAGGTTCTGCAATTGGATTTCACTACTAACAAACTGCTCATAAAACTGAGGAAACGCTCGGTTAAAGCGCTTTAGCAGTTCCAGCGTCGATGATTTCAAGCCCGCAGCCATAATTGGGAGTAAACCTTGCCTGCCCGGTCAAGAGGTAAGATGCGAAAGGGCTAAGAGTCTTTTACTAGAAAACCCTAACTTTAGGGCAATCTCCGACAAATTGCACCACCCCATTTCAATTAATGTTGTTAGCGAACCCACTCCGTAAAGCTACATATCTGGGGGCATGCCCTGTCTCTGCGGAACACACTCCTAAACATGTGGCTCTGAAATGGAAATGGTATTGATCATATTGAAACGATGATGGAGCGCGGGAGATATACTAGCAAGTACCACTCTTTAACCTTCACTACTCTAACCACGCCTGCATGGGTTTTTGGAAAAGCTTATTTAGCGCCTCTGACACAGCTACCCCCTCAAAACCAGCTCCAGGAGAGGGGTATACCGCTCAAGGTGCCACGACCACTGACGGTCGCATCTTTTTTAGCACTGAGCGGGAAATTGATCTTTACGATCTGGAGGAACTGTGCGATGCCGTAGGCTGGTCGCGCCGTCCGCTCCGAAAAGTAAAGAAGGCAATCCAACACAGCTTTTTAGTTGTCTCAATGTGGGAACATCGAGGCACTCAGCGACGGCTGATTGGTTTTTCCCGCGCTACGTCTGACCATGCGTTTAATGCAACCATTTGGGATGTGGTTGTGCATCCAGACTTTCAGGGAAAGGGGTTGGGGAAGGCGCTGATGAAGCAGGTGATTAAGAAGCTGCGAAGTGAAGATATTAGCAACATCACGCTGTTTGCTGATCCTCAAGTCGTAGACTTTTATCGGGGTCTAGGCTTTATGCCCGACCCAGAAGGTATTAAAGGAATGTTTTGGTATCCAGAGTAATTCGATCAAAGGAATGAGGGGAGAACATCCTCCCCTCATTCCTTTAAATATTTAGCTAAATGTTTAGCGATCGCGCCTGTCGTATCCAATTCGCCAATTCATCTAAAGACGGGCAGTGATCCTGATTGTGCAGGGTCGAGACGTGCAGCTTCAAAATTTGCTGATGCAGCCTGGGCAGAGACATTTGCGCTAGCTGGGTAGCAGAACTGATCCCGGCGTGCAGCAACATACCGCAATACTGACAGCCAACAATGGGCACACGCGCCAGGTCAGATAGTGCTAGCCACTTGTTGACGTGTTGAATATGAATTTGGATTTGCGCTGCCAGAGCCTGCTTCTCAGGAACCGTCTTGATCGTTTCGAGTAGCTGTAGCGTGGTGTGAATGCCACTGGCAGCTAGGCGATCGCAATCCTCCTTGCTCAACCCAGGCAGTTGAGCAATATTCCAATCAGCGGGTTGAATGGTGCTGTGGCGAGTACGCTGAGCAGTTCCCATAATAATTCTTGCTTAGGGTGAATGAAATTCAGGAGCTTCCTCCATCTTATAGTTTGTGATGAGACATCCTTGTAAAGAGTTTGCCCCAAAAATCAATCGGTTGGTTTTTGCAAAGCAGGTTATACTGATGTGTGACATTAACGGGATGTAGCGCAGCTTGGTAGCGCGCCTGCTTTGGGAGCAGGATGTCGCAGGTTCAAATCCTGTCATCCCGATTACCGAACGCTAGTATTGGGTGAAGTTAGCAGCTTTCAGCCTGATTGCTTTTTGCGATTAGCACGATGGCTTGGCTACATCAATACTGTGAAACCTTGTCTTCCACGCATTGCGCTTGGAACCATTTCTGCATTGACCAGGTCATCGAGTCGAGAAGACATCAGTTCAGGAAAACCTTAAAAGCTCAAATTTCAATCAGTCCTGGTTTTGTCCTGGATACATCGAAAGTAAATTTAAAGGTCTGATGTTATGTTGAAAGGTCAAAGGCTTGCTGTTGTCCGTCCGGTAGATGCTTAACTAGGCGGTCAATCTACAGGGCAATGGGTTTGACCTTGCAAAACGATGCTGCTAAATCACTCAGCATTGGATGAATCCCGTTGCAGTTTTTGTTATCAGGAGCAGTTATGAAGTCATTAGTTCGCTGGAGTACGACACTCAGCCTAGTCGGGGGTATTCTACTGGGTTCCCTACTAGGTGGAGCCAATCGAGCATTGGCATTGACGCCAGAACAGGTTGTAGAAAGACTACAGTCCGTGCCCGTCTTTATGATTACCAATGCACAAGGTGTCCCTCTAGTTGCCGTTTTGGGAGATGAAGAGGCAGCACCAGCCGTTGCAGGAGTATTCATTAGCCGCCAAGATGCTCAAGCCTCTCTCGACAATCTGCGTCAAAGCGATCCAGAGCTTGCTACGGATGTGCAGGTTGTGCCTGTCTCTTTAGCCCAAGTCTATGAGCTAGCGGTGGCTAACGAAAACCAGGAGCAGCCTCTAGAGTTTACGTTTGTACCCACGACGGAGCAGGTTGAGTCAGCTCGTTCTGTGCTTCAGCAGAGTGGCGAAAATCCTGAGGAGTTTAGCGGTGTGCCAGTTTTCCTGGCTCGCTCGACTGCCGAAGATGGTGGTTACCTGACCATTCAACAGGGACAAAATCAGGTTGTTCCCATGTTCTTCAATCAGGCTGAGTTGCAGAACCTCCTGGCTCAACTGAGAGAAAGCCAACCGGAATTGGCTGAATCAATGACGATTCAGGTAGTCAATTTGGAAAGTCTGATTCAAACTTTGCAGGATAGCGATAACCCAGAGCTAAATCAGATTTTGCTGGTTCCTCCTAGGGAGACTATTGAATTCATTCGATCGCTTCAAGGACAGCCTGCTCAAGGACAGCCTGCTCAAGGGCAACCTGCTCAAGGGCAACCTGCTCGACCTCAATAGGCTCACGGAATTGTAAGATCCCGGATTACAACGTAAGTGTTTGAGTGCTGTTGGTTTTGTGTTTGATGTGAGAATGGCGTAGGGGGCGGTTCGTGAAGCGCCCCTATATCGTATTGAGCTACAAGTGCAGATGACGAAACCTCTAGCTGAAGTATCTGGCCAAGAGCTTTGGCGATGGTGGCAAGATGCTCGACAGCAGGCGGCGATCGCTCACATCCCCAGCTTTGAAATTGAGTGGCTTTTGCGAGAAGCAGCAGGTCTGGATCGGCTGCACCTATATTCTGGAACTATCCGTAATCAAGAAAAGGTACCGTTAAAGCTGCCTTTAGAAGAAGTAATGCAACTTTGGCAGCGCCGGTTAGAGGACAGCGTTCCTGTCCAATATTTGGTAGGAGTCGCACCCTGGAGACAGTTTTCTCTGACCGTTTCCCCCGCTGTCTTGATCCCCAGACCTGAAACCGAGCTTTTAATTGATTTGGCGATCGCCGCTACCGTCTCAAATCCCAAGCTAAGGCAAGGACACTGGGCAGATCTGGGCACGGGAAGCGGGGCGATCGCCTTGGGATTGGCAACTGCCTTTCCATCGGCAACCATTCACGCAGTAGATTTCAGTGTTGAAGCCTTGGCGATCGCTCAAATCAATGCTCAGCGGTATGACTTAACCGATCAGATTCAATTTCACCACGGCTCCTGGTTTCAGCCGCTTGTGCCACTCAAGCGCAGCCTCAGCGGCATCGTTTCTAACCCGCCTTACATTCCCAGCTCAATGATGTCTGAACTGCAACCCGAAGTCGCCAAACATGAACCTCAATTAGCTTTGGATGGTGGTGACGATGGACTCGATAGCATTCGTCACCTGATCAGCACGGCACCCGATTATTTACAAGCTGGCGGTATCTGGCTGATTGAGATGATGGCAGGTCAAGCTCAAACCGTTGCGGCCCTACTCCACCAACACGGTAGCTATCAAGACATTCAAATTCACGCAGACTTAGCAGGAATTGAGCGGTTTGCGCTGGCAGCCAGAAGTTAGGGGTGAAGGATGAGAAGTTCTTGTAGGATGGGTTACGTGCTAACCAACCCATCCTACAAGAACTTCTCATCCTTTCCATGCACTCCCTCTCCGATCTGATTGCTGCGGCTCGTTCTGGCGATCGCCTTGTTAGCTTCCCCACGGATACCGTTCCGGCGTTGGCAGTGCGACCCGACCGGGCAGCGCTAATTTTTGCGGCAAAACAGCGCAGCCAGACCAAACCGCTAATCTTAATGGGGGCTAACAGTGCAGATCTGTGGGAGTTTACAGCAGGCAGTGCTGAGGAAAAACAAATTTGGCAACAAGTCGCTGAGCAGTATTGGCCTGGTGCATTGACGCTTGTGTTGCCTGCGAGCAGTCATCTGCCCGCTGCAGTCAACCCAACTGACCCAACCACGATTGGAATTAGAGTGCCGAATAGTGCGATCGCCCGTCACATTCTGTCGCAAACAGGTCCGCTCGCCACCACCAGTGCCAACCGCTCGGGAGAACCTCCGCTGCAGACAATGGAGGCGATCGCTGCCCAGTTTCCAGAAGTTCTCACCCTCCCCTCGTCAGAACTAGACAAGCTGGAACAAACGCTGTCTCCTGCAAAACCTTCTGAGCTTGATCCAGCGACCTCTCAGGGAGTTCCTTCTACTGTCATCCGGTGGCAGGACAACCAATGGAAAATCTTACGGCAAGGCAGCATCCAGCTATAGCAATTCTCAAGTAATACCAATTCCAAAAATTAGGGTTACAGATAGAAGGGCAACCCGCGAAGCGGGTTGCCCTTCTATCTGCTTTTAGAGAAATGTTGTAATTTCAATCGATAAAAGGGATAAAGGTCTTGCCCTCATCCCCTCCCGACTTTAATTGAAGAGAAACGTGCCTTTTGAGGTTGCGATAGCACGTTTCTCGTACCATTTCAGCAAATGTGTCGGGTTGAAATGGCGTTTCTAGCTCAGCACTAGCGCAATGCTAGAGGTGAATTGAGCGTTAGATCTAGATCGGTGTTGGGATCGATCGAAATCAATGTGGCGCGATCGCGACCTAAGAAGAAGTTGAGCAACGCACCAGCACCCACACCACCCAGGACTTCCTCAGTGGCGATCGCGCGATCGCCTGTCACACCAGCCACAGCCGCTGCTGCACCCGCACCTAAAGCAGCGCCCGTAATGACTTCACGCACGCTAGCCCCTCGGCGGATCACTTCAGTTGTCGTAACAACTTGAGAAGTAGCATCCATCACCAGACGAGAACCATTGGTTAAGACCAGTTCTTCAGCGTAGAACTGTGCCCCATCCCCAGCAATTCGCACCTCACCGATCACTTGGCTATTAGCCGGAATTAACACCGTACCGTCAGCCGAAATGATATCTCGGTCAACCAGCAGTGTCACCGGAACAGGATCTGGCTCCTCTGGCGAGACATAAATTTTGTCAGCATCCCCGTAGCCCACTGGGATTACTGTACCAGTGGGAATCCTGACAGCAGGCTGTACGACTGGAGTTTGACCCACGATGTAGGGTGAAGAAACCGCAACTGCATCGCCTGAACTCACCAGCGCCTGATAGATAAACGCCGCCACCTCTGCACGAGTTGCGGGTCGGTTAGGGTTTAGCACCTGAGTATTGGGGTAGTTCACCACAATTTGCTCTTGAGTCGCAGCAGCAATGCTGGTTTGAGCGTATTCAGGAATGCTACTGCTATCGCTGTAGATTTGCAGGGCACTGCCGACAGAACCGTTGGCCGTATAGCCCAAACCATTCGCTAGGGAAACCAACACCTGCGCCCTGGGAATGTTTTGGTTGGGGTTGAACACATTACCGGGATAACCCGTCAAAAAGCCAATGGTATAGGCTTCCTGAATCGCTTCATAAGCCCAGTAATTACTGGGAACATCGACAAAGTTCACAGAATTGCGGACTTGAGCTTGATCAAAAGCCTTACGCACCATTGCGGCAAACTGAGCGCGAGTAACCGGATCATCGGGACGGAAACTGCCATCAGGAAAACCACTAATAATTTCTCGTCTGGCTAGCTCTTGAATGAAGGGTGCTGCCCAGTAGCTTGACTGGACATCAAAAAAGCTAGTTTGTGCTTGCACAGGAGCCTGAATCACCAAGGGTGCAGCGGCTCCCGCGGTCAGGCTAAGTGCTGTTAATAAGGCGGTACCAGATCGCCAAGAATTGAAACTAGACATGGGAGAGCGTTCTCCAAAAAATGCTGAACTGGATGAATTAATAGACCCTATAGAGGTATAAAAAGTTCCTCAGTTGGTTCAATCAAGAAAAGCTCTTAATTCTGTTCAAAAAGTGAGTAGAAGGTTTTTATTACACGTTTTTCGGCAATCGCCACTCGTGCTAACTTTCTTTTTCTCTCAATATCTCATCAGGAGGCTGTTACAAGATTTACAACGGTGACGACGAAATCTGCGTAGATTAGTTGCCCCTAAGAATCCCGAACATCCTAAAGATTTGTTGCAGTAACGGTGAATTCCTGGAGATATGGCTAGTTACATTTGAACCAGAACTGAGGAATAATTTGACAGCTCTAGAGTCATATTCCCAACCACCCTTACCTTCTCCAGGAAAAATTTTCAGAAAGATAGTTTGTATCCGATTAAATTCTTTGGAACCTTCTTCATCCTAGTGAGAAAAAAGTTATGCAGTTTCCGTAAAACTGCTCACTCATGCTGAAGTACTAGAAACCTAAGAACGAGCTTAGATAAGTCATGAAGATTCTCAGGTTTCACCAGTCTTCACCAGCGATTTATCTTCGTCTACAGATAGGATTGTCGTGACTACAACAGGCGGGAAAAGTAGACCTATTTTAATGATTAAGAAAGACTAAAAGTTCAGGTTTTGATGAGATATATAGGTATCTACGAAGCCCTCCAAACCACCGTACTGTCGCCATCGGGAGTGTTATGATTCTCGACATCGATCGCCTTCAAGCTCTGCGAGACTGCTGTGCGGATGAAGCTGCATTCATCCGGCTACAGAAGGTTTTGGCGATCGCCCAATCCAGCCGTAGCTTTGGGCATCGGCTTGCCTCAACAGATCTTGCTATTGTCCCAACAGATCTTGTCCCGACAGATATCCCTGCTCATTCCAGCTATCACAACCAGTTGCGATCACGAGGTTCCCACCTCCTCCAAGGGGTAGCAGAAGCTACTAGCCAGTTGTTAATGGGGGATGACTACTGTGAAGCGATTACTAGAGCACTAGCAATTTTAGGCAAAACGACAGGGGTCGATCGCGTCCATATTTTTACCATTCAGCCTCACCCAGAAACGGGAGAGCCTGTCGCCAATCAAAAGCTGGAATGGGTGCGAGAGTCAATTACAGCCCACATTCATGACCCCGCCTTCCAGAGCTTTTCGTTTTCTAGCCCCAGTGCAACGGAATGGTATCGGGCGATCGCCGCTGGAAAAATTGTCAGTGGGGTGACGCGAGAGATGCCTCCCGAAGAGCAGGAATGCTTAGTAGCCCAGGGCATTCTAGCGATTTTGGTCGTCCCCATTCGGATCAATAGCGAACTGTGGGGCTTTATTGGCTTCGATGATTGTCAGAGCGAACGCCAATGGTCTGAGGACGAAAAAGCTGCACTATCGATGGTGGCAGCTAGCATTGGTGGGGCGATCGCTCGCCAACAGGTTGAAGCAGCTTTGCGGCAGAGCGAATCCAGGCTCAAACAGATTGCGGCAAACGTTCCTGGCATGATTTACCAGTTTCTCTGCCGTGCCGACGGCAGTCGTCGGGTGCTTTATGCCAGTTCTGGTTGTCAGGAGTTACTAGAACTAGATCCGGAGGCAGTCCAGGCAGATTTTTCGCTGATTGCTGACCTTTGTCATCCAGCCGATCGAGCCAATTTTGAGCAGGCGCTCGCTGATTCAGCCGCCGCTTTGGAACCCTGGAACTGGGAAGGACGCATCATCACGCCGTCCGGCAAACTGAAGTGGATTCAAGGATTTTCTCGCCCAGAGCGGCAAGACAACGGCGACCTGCTGTGGGATGGAGTTCTGGTCGATATTACCGATCGCAAACAGGCTGAGCAAGACCTGCGCGACAGCGAAGCTCGCTACCGGGCAATGTTAGACGCCAGCCCCGACCTGATGTTTCGCCTCAGCCGAAACGGTCGATATCTTGACTTCAAGGGCAATGCAGTGTCGGCTGACGTACCCCGTGAAGCGATCGTCGGACGCTACTTGCATGACGTGCTCCCCGCTGACGTGGCGGATATGTTTTGGCGTGAAATTCAACAAACTCTAGCATCAGGTGAACTGCGAACCTGTGAATATTCCCTCCCAGAAGAATCAGGGCTTCATGCTTACGAGGCTCGCATTGTAGTTAGTGGGCAGGATGAAGTTCTTACAGTGGTGCAGGATGTCACCGATCGTAAGCGGGTCGAAAAAGAACTGCGCGACAGCGAAGATCGACTCCAAAGCTTCTTCAATGCCACTTTTGAAACCGTCATCATTCACGATTTCAACAAAATTATTGACGTTAACCCTGCCACCGAACAACTGCTGGGCTACTCTGCCGCCGAGATGATTGGCATGTCCGTGATGGATCTGGTTGCACCCAGTTACCAGGAAGCGGTAAAACGCACCTGGCAATCGCTCACCTCACCCAATCAGCCCTACGAATATGAAGCGATGGGCGTTAGGAAAGATGGCACCCACTTCTTCGCTGCTGTTTGCGTTAAAGCAATTCAGTACAAGGGGCAAACAATGCGGGTTGCAGGGGTTCGCAATATTACAGAGAGGAAGCGTACCGAGGCAGCCATTCGCCAAAGTGAGGCCAGAAACCGGGCCCTGGTTAATGCAATTCCCGATTTGATGTTTAGAATCAGCCGAGACGGCACCTACCTGGACTGTAAAGCAGAAAGAGACGGAGATGTTTTGTTGCCGCCCAGCCAACTGATCGGGAAAACGGTGTATGAAGTGCTGCCGCCCGATCTGGCTGAGCAGCGGATGCACTATGTTGAGCAAGCGCTGAAAACAGGTGAGATTCAACTTTTTGAATATCAGTTGCGCCTCAGCAACAACCGCGCTAACCAGCTCTACCGACAAATGACTTCAGAGCAAATTGCGCCGTCTGAGATCTTTTACATACGGGACTATGAAGCGCGGGTGGTGGTCAGCGGTGAGGATGAAGTGCTGGCGATTGTACGTGACATCACAGAACGCAAGTGTTCAGAACATCAGCTACGGGCTTCGGCAGAGCGCGATCGCCTTTTAGGAGAAATCGCACTTCGCATTCGCCAATCCCTCGACCTAAACGAAATTCTCAACACAGCAGCCGTAGAAGTACGACATCTGCTGAAAGCTGACCGAGTTTCAATCAGCCATTACAACGAAGCTGGGATCAGCATCGTCGTTGCTGAATCGGTCGCTGAAAACGTTCTGCCTACTTTAGGCTCGGTGACAGACAGCTCCATTTACGAGGAAGTCCGAGACATTTTTGAGCGCGATCGCATCTACATCCTCAACGACACGGAACAAGCTAAATCTCCTCCATACCTGAAGGAATACTACAAGCAATATCAGATCAGAGCTGGAATTGCCGTCCCCATCATGCCAGATGGTCGATTTTTTGGTTCACTCGTGGTCAATCAATGCTCCAATCCTCGCGAGTGGCAACCCTTTGAAGCTGACCTGATGGATCGCCTGGCTACCCAGGTGACAATCGCTATCCAGCAGTCCCAGCTTTATCAACAGGTGCAGTCCCTCAACGCTGGATTGGAACAGCAGGTCGAAGAACGTACTGCCCAGCTTCAGCAAAAGATGCAGGAGCTGCAACAACTCAATCAGCTTAAAGACGAGTTTCTCAATGCCTTTTCTCATGACCTGCGCACCCCAATCATGGGCGTGTCGCTGGTGCTGAAGAACTTGCTGAATCAGTCTGGAGAGATCATTCCCATCACTCGCTCAATTGTGACCCGAATGCTGCAAAGCAGCGAACACCAGCTTCAACTGATCAATTCTTTGCTGCAAGCCCATGCGGGTGAAACCCAAGGTGTTGTTCTACACTGCGAACTGCTGCAACTGGGGCTCCTGACGCAGGTCATTCTAGAAGAACTGGAACCACTGGTGCTAAAAAATCAAGCCACACTAAAAAACTTGGTGCCGCCAGACTTGCCGCTCGTCACGGCTGACCCTCTGCAGCTACGACGAGTGTTCGAGAACTTGATTACCAATGCGCTTAACCACAATCCTCCAGGGGTAGACCTGACCGTCAGCGCCACCGTTGAAGAGGAAATGATTCGGTTTAACTTTCAAGACAATGGCGTTGGCATGAGTCAGGAAGTCAGCGATCGCCTCTTCGAGCGCTATGTTCGGGGTCCAAAATCACGTCATTCCACCGGCATTGGTTTGGGACTTTATCTCAGCCGCCAGATTATTACCGCTCACGGCGGTCAAATTGGGGTTCACAGCGCTCCCAATGTTGGCTCTACTTTTTGGCTGACACTGCCACTAGCCATTTCCTCAGCCGCTCAGTCCAACCTGCAAGAGGGTTAAAGCAAATTTACTCGTCAGCAACAACGCGATCGCGTCCTAAAGCCTTGGCTTTATAGAGGGCTGCATCCGCATCCGCAATCAAGGCTTCGTAGTTTGTATCACTACAGCTACTCGCAAAGGCAACTCCCATGCTCAACGTCACAATCTGACTGGGCGAGTAGGAATGGGGAATAGACAGAGCCTTGACCTCCGCCCGTATTAGCTCAGCTAGTTGCACTGCTCCCTCAATCGGAGTACTGGGTAAGATCACCGCAAACTCTTCGCCTCCATAACGAGCAACCAAATCAGTCGCGCGCTTGGGGGTATTTTCAAGCACTTTAGCGATTTGCTGAAGACAGCGATCGCCTGCCTGGTGCCCATAGGTATCGTTGTAAGCTTTGAAAAAATCAACATCACAAAGAATCAGGGAGAGGGGCGATCGCTCTTTCACCATGCATTTCCATTCCTGACCCAAATACTCGTCAAATCGACGACGGTTGGCTACCTGCGTCAAGTTGTCGATCGAAATTAACCGCTGCAATGCCTGGTTCGCCGCCTCTAACTTACGCTGAAGTTGAGTCTGATGAATTAACCGCCGTACTCGCTGACGTAAGACCGCCCAGTGAATTGGCTTCGTTACAAAATCTGCCGCACCCGCTGCAAAGGCTTGATCAACCGATTCTCGATCTTCCAGCCCCGTAATCATCAGCACAGGGGTGCGGGCACCACCTGGCAGGCGTTGCAGATGCATACAGCAGCCAAAGCCATCCATTTCTGGCATCAGCGCGTCTAACAAAACAATATCGGGATGTAGACAGGTATATGCGGTCAAACCCTCTATGCCGTTTTGCGCCTCAGCAACCTTATATCCTTCCTGTTCTAAAAAACGACGCAGCCGCAGTCGAATCACCGCATCGTCATCGACCAAGAGAATCAACGGTTTATCCTGTTCGCCGACCGCAGAATCTACAAAATTCATATCTCCTTGAAAAGAGGGTTGCTGCATCTACTTACAGAACTTCACGACAGAACAGGTTTGGGATTCCCTATCTCCCACTCCCAAAGTACCCAGGTCAGTTCCTCAAGAAACACGACGCGGCAATACAAGAACGTGCCTCACATTGCACGCAAGGCACGTTCTATGAACATCAATAACTCCGATTAGACACTCACAGCTGAGGGTTGAGGGCTGAAGGTTTTTAAGATGCTCTCAGCGATTTGAGGTGGAGTTAATCCTAAAGCCGCTAGGGATTCTTCCGGCTTAGCATGATCGACCAGCGTATCTGGCACACCAATGCGTTTAATTGGCACTGTTACATCCTGATCGAGCAAGGCTTCTGCAACGGCAGAGCCGAAGCCGCCCATCAAACATCCCTCCTCAAGGGTGACAACGCGCCCAATCTGCTTCGCTAACGGAACGATCAGTTCAGTATCAAGCGGTTTCACAAAGCGGGCGTTGATTACTGTTGCTTCAATCCCGTGTTCGCTCAAGATTTCAGCAGTCTGCATAGCTGGGTAAACCATCGTGCCGTAGCCGATTAGCAAAACGTCATCGCCCTGGCGCAAAATTTCTCCTTTGCCAATGGGGAACGGTTCCCAGCCTTCTTCCATTAGGGGAACACCGTGACCATTGCCCCGAGGATAGCGCATGGCGATCGCCCCCTCTGTATAGTTAACGCCTGTCACCACCATTCGCTGAAGCTCAGCCTCATCCTTGGGAGCCATCAGTACCATGTTAGGAATGCAGCGCAGATAGGCAATGTCATATAGCCCTTGATGGGTTGGGCCGTCTGCACCCACAATGCCTGCCCGGTCTAAGCAAAAGAACACAGGCAGCTTTTGAATACAGACATCATGAACAATCTGGTCGTAGCCACGCTGCAAAAAGGTTGAGTAGATCGCCGCAACAGGACGCATTCCTTCACAAGCAAGTCCTGCTGCTAGCGTCACTGCATGTTGTTCAGCAATTCCCACGTCAATATATTGCTTGGGCAATTTTGCTTGCAGCTTATCTAGCCCAGTTCCCGTTGCCATTGCTGCCGTGATGCCAATGATTTTGGGGTTATTCTCAGCAAGTTTAACCAGCGTATGGGAAAACACCTTGGCGTAGCTGGGAGGCTTGGGTTTATTAGCAGGAAGAGCCTTTCCAGTTGCCAGGTTGAATGGCGACTGAGCATGGTAGCCTACCTGATCTTGCTCGGCGATCGCATACCCTTTCCCTTTTACCGTTGCTACATGCACCAGCACGGGTCCCGGATGTTGGTGAGCCTGCTGGAAGGTTGAAATCAACTCTTGCAAGTTGTGACCGTCAACCGGACCCATGTAGGTAAAGCCCAGTTCCTCAAACACTGCCCCGACTTTAGGAACAGCTAGCCGCTTCATCCCTTCCTTGATTCGATTTAGCTCTGGGGAAAGAGAGTCACCTACAAAGGGCAGATGCTTAAACTGCTCCTCTAAGTTGTCAGCCAAAAACTGTACCGGAGGGCTAAGTCGCATTTTGTTGAGATAGCGAGGAATCGCGCCCACATTAGGCGAAATTGACATCTCATTGTCATTCAGCACGACCAGCAAATTGGTGTTGGGCAGATGTCCAGCATGGTTGATCGCTTCCAGGGCCATTCCCCCTGTCAAAGCGCCATCTCCAATCACCGCTGCGACCTTGAAGTCTTCTCCTTTTGCGTCCCGTGCTAGCGCCATCCCTAATGCCGCAGAAATACTGGTAGAGGCGTGACCTGCACCAAAATGGTCAAATTTACTTTCGCAGCGCTTTAAATAACCTGCAATGCCGTCCTTTTGCCGCAGCGTGTGAAAGCGGTCGTAGCGTCCGGTAATCAGCTTGTGCGGATAAGCCTGATGTCCAACATCCCAGGTCACCTTGTCTCGGTCAAGATCTAGAGTTTGATACAAAGCCAGAGTCAACTCCACCACACCCAAGCCAGGACCAAGATGACCGCCACTGGTAGCCACTGTTTGCAAGTGCTTTTCTCGAATCTGGCGGGCAATTTGCTTAAGTTGATGAATCGACAGACCATGCAACTGGTTGGGATGAGTCAATTCACTCAGATGCATACGGATTATACCTTTTAAGTTTTTAACGGTGCTTATTGCTTATCTCACTCTAATCCAATCTAGGGTTGTGATTAGCACTACTTTTCGGGGCTAACAGTATTTCTTATCTTTGGTAGTTGACATAACCCATCTCCAAAGAGCAGAAAATATCCCGTACACCACAGCGTTGTAGGACTGTAAGGCAAAAGTCTTGATATATGTATCGTTTATATAATGAGAGCGGCATTCTTGATATTTATCCAAGTGAGCAAGACATAATTGAGCCGGGAATGCTGATAATTAATGACTGAATCTTAATCTGAATCTCGCGATCGCTTATGCAAGTCGCTCCATTGCCAGAAAATGAAGCTTTAAGGTTGCAAGCACTTAACCGATGTGAAGTTCTTGATACTCCTCCTGAGGCTGCTTTTGACGACTTGACTCGGCTGGCCGCCCAGATCTGCCAAACTCCCGTCGCGTTGGTTAGTTTAGTCGATGCTAAGCGACAGTGGTTTAAGTCAAAAGTTGGGCTGGACGCATCAGAAACCCCACGAAATGTTGCCTTTTGTGCCCATACGGTGCTCCAGCCCGAAGCCTTGCTGATTGTACCTAATGCTCTGGCAGATCCACGATTTGCTAACAATCCTCTAGTGACTGCAGATCCACATATTCGGTTTTATGCGGGTGCGCCGTTAGTCACGCCCGATGGTTTCACATTAGGCTCACTTTGTGTCATTGACTTTGTGCCGCGAAACTTAAGCCTTGAGCAACAAGAAACTCTGCGAGTTTTAGCACGTCAAGTTGTCACTCAGTTGGAACTGCGCCATAACCTGAAAACTGTAGAAAAAGCCCTGAAACAGCGACAGCAGGCAGAAGATAGCCTCCAGCACCAAATCCATCGGGCCTTGCTACTGAAGAAAATCACCGAGGAAATTCGCCAAAGTTTGGACATTCAACAGATTTTTCAAACTACAGCAACACAAATTGGTCAAGCATTTGGAGTAAACCACTGCGTAATCCGCACTTACATTGCTGCACCAGTGCCCAAAGCTCCTTGTGTAGCTGAATATTTAGAAGCTGAATATCAGTCAGTTCTAAAGTTGGAAATTCCTGCTGTTGACAATCCCTACATGCAGGGTTTGCTAGCTCGTGATCAGGCGATCGCCTTCCCTAATGTCTACGCAGAACCACTTCTATCTCCTGCACTCGCAATCCATCATCAAGCTCACTTAAAGTCGCTGCTAGCAGTCCGCACCTCGTATAACAACGAGCCAAACGGAATCATCGAGCTACATCAGTGCGATCACTTCCGCGAATGGACAGATGATGAAATCGAGCTACTAGAAGCTGTCGCTGCCCAAGTTGGGATCGCACTCACGCAGGCTCACCTATTAGAGCAGGAAAAGCTTCAGCGCCAAGAACTAGCGCTTAAGAACTTCGCTCTAGAACGAGCAAAACGAGAAGCCGAAGCCGCAAATCGGGCAAAAAGCGAATTTTTGGCAAACATGAGCCACGAAATTCGCACCCCTATGAATGCAGTCATTGGTATGACCGGGTTGCTGTTGGACACTCCGCTTGACCCGCAGCAGCAAGACTTCGTTGAAACCATTCGCACCAGCGGCGATGCTTTGCTCACTATCATCAACGACATTTTGGATTTTTCTAAAATCGAATCTGGCAAATTCGATTTAGAACGCCAACCCTTCAGCTTGCGTGAATGCATCGAAGAATCCCTTGACTTACTGGCACCTAAAGCTGCCGAAAAAGGTCTGGAATTGGGCTACCTGATCGAGCCTCAAACCCCTCAATTCATTGTGGGAGATGTCACCCGACTGCGCCAAATTCTAGTCAACCTGATCAGCAACGCCGTCAAATTTACAAGTTCAGGTGAGGTAATCGTCTCCGTCGAGTCAATTCAAAAATCGGCAGACAAAAAACTAGATAACGAGTTTTGCCCGGTTTACAAGATTCAATTTGCAGTCAAAGATACGGGCATTGGAATTCCGGCAGACCGCATGGATCGGCTGTTTAAGTCGTTTAGCCAGGTAGACTCGTCTACTAATCGTCGCTATGGAGGGACCGGACTAGGACTTGCCATTAGCAAAAATTTGAGTGAGATGATGGGCGGCAGAATGTGGGTTGAGAGCCAGGTTGGTCAAGGTTCCACCTTCTATTTCACGATCCTGACTCAGGCAGCGCCTAACTTTGAAACGGGCGATCGCTCCCTTCACGCAGATTATCTCGTCGGAAAGCGACTCTTGATCGTCGATGACAACGCCACCAATCGCCAAATTCTCACCCTTCAAGCTCAGGCATGGGGCATGTCTAGCCGCGCTGCTGCCTCTGGTACAGAGGCTTTAAGCTGGCTAACCCAACCCAACTTGTTTGATATTGCCATTCTCGATATGCAGATGCCCAACATGGACGGGCTAACCCTAGCAACCGTGATTCGTAGGCAACCAGGCTATCTGCGTTTGCCGCTCGTCATGCTAACCTCAATGGTCAACCTGGAGCGAGATGCCCATGCAACAACCATCGCCAGCTTCAAGGCATTGCTTCACAAACCTGTTAAGCAAGCTCAACTTCATGACGTTTTAGTTCGCATTCTGGGTAGACAACCGATTCAGATGCAGCCACCCCAATCCGTCACTAGCCCGACTGAGCTACCCCTGCCTCAACAGTTGCCGCTGAAGATCCTCTTAGCAGAAGATAACGTTGTCAATCAAAAAGTTGTTTTGCACCTCCTCCAACGCATCGGGTATCGAGCCGATGTCGTTTGCAATGGGCGGGAGGTGCTGGAGTCGCTACATCGCCAAACCTATGACGTTGTGTTGATGGACGTGCAGATGCCAGAAATGGACGGCATCGCCACAACTCGCCAGATCTGTCAGGACTGGCAACCCGCAAATCGTCCGTGCATTATTGCGATGACAGCAGGAGCAATGACGGGCGATCGCGAAGAATGCCTCATCGCGGGCATGGATGACTATCTCAGCAAGCCAATTCGGATCGAGAAATTAGTCCAAGCGCTAAAAAAATGCCAACCGCTCTCCAGAAACGAACTATCACCAGCCATTGACCTCAAAGTTTTACAAGAGCTGCAGGCGATCGGGCGAGAACAAAATCGGGACGTCCTGTTTGAAATCATTGACATCTACTTGGAAGATGCACCTCGCCTACTGCGGGCTATGCGCGAAGCAGGAACTGCTGATCTCCCTAGTGCCTTGCAGCAAGCTGCTCACACCTTGAAGTCAACCAGTGCTGCCGTCGGAGCCACCCACCTGGCGGATATCTGCCAAAGACTAGAACGCTGGACGATGGAACATCCTGATCAAATCAACAAAACAAGCATCAGCGAAGCCGAAATCCAGGAAAAGCTGACTAGTCTTGAAGCGGAGTATCAGAGAGTTAAAACGACCCTAGAGCTACATCGTCAGCAGCTTCAGCAGCCCGTATAGCTGTAGAACAGGGTTTACAAAAGCTAGAGAAAAAATGAGGAAGAAATTTTTGCCCTGGCTTCACTTTTTGATTGAGTTGGCTTGATTGAATCGCTCTAGAAATCACAGTAACAAGCTGCAAGAATCACTCAAGCTTTGGGCAATCTATAGGCAATCATATATAAACTGAAATTGAGACTCTAGAAGTTTTTGTAAAAAACCAGGTATAAAGGGGGGAAGTTATGCATTCCCTTCTCGCAAGCCACTCAATTTCTCCATCTTGTTCAATTGCCCAGAGTAGGTTTCGGCTTTGGTTCAACCAAATCTGAGGCATCCTGAAACTCTTTCACTGAGAAGTAGTTTATGACAGAAGCACAGCGTCCGCTCACCCCTCCTCCTGCTCATCGGGTTCCCCCTCCCCCGCCCCCGAGACAGGCTGCGCCCCATGCATCTGCCGGAGCTACGCAGGTGCCTTCTCAAACTTTGGGGACCCCTACAGCTACTTCGGTGAACACCGCTCCTATGACCCACGAGGCTACTGCCCCGGCTGTGAAACCGCCGCCACCGCCAGCAGGACATCGACCTGCTGCACCCCCTCCAGTGCAGAGTTCGCGGGTTAATAAAGTCACGCCTGGTTCGCCTACCTTGGCGCAGCTTGTCAAAGAAGCCTTTGATAAAGGATTTTCTGATATCCATGCAGGTGTGGGTGAGGTTCCTCGCTTCCGCAACCGGGGTGAAATGGACCTTACGGATTACCCTGTTACGGATGAGTCAACCTTTTTCAGTTGGCTTAAAGAAATCCTGTCGGACATGGAAATCAAGCGGTTTAAGGAAACGCTTGACTTTGACGGAGCGGCTCAATACGACTTTGCCAGGGTACGGGTAAACTTGTTCGATTCGCTCAGGGGTCCGGCGCTGGTTATGCGTTTGATTCCGCTGAAAATCCTGACCATTGAGCAGTTGAATCTGCCCCTGGTATTTAAAGACATTTGTCACTATCACAAAGGCTTAGTGTTAGTGACAGGTCCAACGGGTTCTGGTAAGTCCACAACGATGGCAGCAATGGTGGACTACATCAATAAGGAGATGCCCAAAAACATCATCACGATTGAGGACCCAATCGAGTATGTCCACCAGAGCCGCAAAGCTTTGATCAAACAGCGGGAAGTCGGAATTCACACGCTCGAATTTGACCGGGCACTGAAGTCTTCTTTGCGGGAAGACCCAGATGTGATTCTGATTGGTGAAATGCGAGACAAGGAAACGGTGAACACGGCACTTAAAGCAGCCCAAACCGGACACTTGGTTATGGGAACGCTGCACACCAACAGTGCCGTGAAGACGATTGAGCGGATTCTAAGCCTGTATGAGCCAGATCAGCAGGCTCCCATGCGGGTGGCGATCGCCGAATCTCTGGTTGCTGTCATCGCTCAAGGTCTATGTCGCACCACGGACGGCAAACGGGCTGCTTTCCACGACATCATGATCAACACGGACGCAATTAAAGACTACATTCGGCGTGGGGAAATTGACGAAGTTGAAGCAATTATTCCCAGATGTACCTTTGACGGCATGTGTACAATGAACCAATCGCTCTACAAGCTATACGAAGCAGGGCGGATCACTGAAGAAACGGCTCTGGAAATGTCGCCTAAACCCAATGAAATGGCACAAATCTTGCGCGGTCGCGTTTAGGGAGTTATGAGTTGTGAGTTTTGAGTCATGAGTTACAGTTCCGATTCAGCACTCAAAACTCAGAACCCAGGTCTCTTTAAGGGAATTGCTTTATTTACGCCAGGTGGGGATTTGGTGTATTGCATCGATCCCCACAAGCAGAGCCGTTGGCATCTGCAACTTTGTTCAGTATTGCAGGAGATGCTGGGGTTGGTTGAGCCTCCCCATTTTTTGTTGCCCTGCTACACAGCAACCATTGACCGTTGGCTTGACCCTAAAACACAGCAAATTCAAATCTCTGCAGAGGCTTGTCCCCGAGTTTTATCCCATCAAGCATTGCTTAATGCGATTTTTGCAATGGAAGATTTAGTTTGGGAGGCAGATCCTCGGCAGAAAGAACTCTGTGACCCGCTTGTTTTAGCTAGCTATCGCCAACAATTTCCCCAGCTTTGGGAGGAGCATGATCTGGTCGTTCGGCTTCAAGCAGAACCTCACTCCTACTCACTCGAAAGCAGACACACAGCGCTTTCCTGGTCACCTCAAAAATTAGATCCGCCTTCCCAAGGCTACGTGTTGCGGTTGTTTATTGCAGGACATAATTCCGCTACAGAACGTATTCTGCAAAATCTGCATCAGCTCTTAGAAAAATCTCTTCAGCAACCCTACACGCTGAAAGTTGTTGACATCTACAAGCACCCTGAGCAGGCAGAAGCAGATCAAGTTGCGGCTACTCCAACCCTGGTTAAGGTTTGGCCGAAGCCAGTTCGACGTATTGCCGGAAACTTAGAGGACGCGGCTAAAATTCTGCAAATGCTCTCTACTTCTTGAGCTTGAGTTTGTAATACCGTTTCTACACAAGGCTGCACATTTTGAAAGGTACGCGGGGCACTTTTCAAAATATGCAGCCTTAAAGGGAATCAGTACAAGGTTTAAAGACGCAATGAATCGGGTCTTCGCAAGAGAGAAAAGCGATCGCCTTTTACCTTTCGCCTAGATTCAGCACCCATTCTCGCAATAGTGTATTTACCTGGTCGGGCACCTCATCGTGGGGGCAATGTCCAGCCTGTAGGTAATGTTCCATCAGTTGCGGGTAGTACTGCCGAAATTGAGCGCCTCGATCTCTAGCATTCATCCACGGATCACCTTCACCCCAGAGCAGTAGCAGTGGGCAGGTCAGTTGATTAAGCAAAACGTCAATTTTTTCGCCACGAGGTGACTTGAACACTGAGGCAAAGACTTTTGCAGCCCCCGAATCGCAAGAAGGACGGTAAATATCTTCAACAAGCTGGTTCGTGATGGCGCTTTTGTCTAAATAGACGCTTTCCAAAGTTCGACGAATTACCCAGCGCTGTCGGACATACTGAAACAACAAGAAGCTGGGTAGCGGCTGGAGCAGAAAGGATTGGATCAGCGTGCCCATTGTTTGCCTGAAAGGGTCAGGCTTGGAGGTAAGCTGCATTTCGGTAAATGGTCCGGCGCTGTTAAGCAGGACTAGTCCAACAGCTGATTCAGGGCGTTGTGCAGCAACACATAGGGCTGAGTAGCCACCAAGAGAGTTGCCAGCCAGCACCGCAGGTTGACCAATCACATTGGTGATAAATTCGTGCAGTTGGTCACGCCAGAGGTCACCGCTATACTGCCAGTCAGGTTTGGCGGAGCGTCCGAAGCCTAGTAGGTCAATCGCCCAGACTTCAAAATCACGGCTTAGCCCCTCGATATTTTTGCGCCAGTGGTCGGTGGAGGCACCAAACCCATGAATTAGCAACAGGGGCGGTCTTTGAGGATGGCGATCGCCACTTCGCACGTAGTAAATAGGCTGTTCTCGCCACTGCCAATAGGCTCCTGTTTGGGTTTCGGTCGATGTTTGCATAAGCTAGGCGTACTTTAGAAAAATGCGATTCTGAGAATTAGTGTGAAGCAATATAAATGATCCTAGTTGATCCTATCGCAGCGCTGAAATCCCACCGATTGCAGATAGTAATTTGGCT
Organism: Oculatella sp. FACHB-28; assembly: GCF_014696015.1. Taxonomy (NCBI): domain Bacteria; kingdom Bacillati; phylum Cyanobacteriota; class Cyanophyceae; order Oculatellales; family Oculatellaceae; genus Oculatella; species Oculatella sp. FACHB-28. Next base: position 55,741 of record NZ_JACJPJ010000043.1, read on the forward strand.
CATAAAACAGCATATTTGAACACAATGGGTCAAATCCTAATTAAGTCTCTTTATGGCAGCCTTAGAACGCTCTAAAGTTACTAAAGCTCGGCGCAGAGCACGTTTATTCGAACGCATCATGGCAGCGATCGCGCTGTTAAATTTTGCGCTGGTGCTGTTTGATTACAGCTACATTCCATTAAGAGACTTTTATCTGAGGCAAATTCCGCCGATTACGCTTTGGAGCGAGCGCCAGATTAGCTCTTCACGGTTTATTGACTGGTACGGTCATCAGTTCAAAGGAATTGAGCCAAACCGCACCACCGAAGCTTATCTTGCTGCGGTAGATGAGCTAGAGCGGCAGGTACGCCAACAAGGGGAACAGTCTATTTCATCGCCACAGATGCGGCCTATTCTGTCAGAGTTGCAGAGCCGCAGTGAAGCAATGGTTGACGAAGATCCGTTTGAAATTGCCAACAAGTCAGGCACTCTGGAACGGATCAAGGAGCGGATGCGAAGGCACATTGAAGACCAGACTGGACAGGAAATCGAATCTTCAAAACAAGCATTTACTATTTTCTGGAGTCCTGAATATCTTGCTAGAAGCGGCTTTGCTCGACAGATGGGCTTCTTCGACGAGCGTATCGAGCCGCTGATTCAAAGCAACTACTATCGCAGCATTGGGTTTAACGGCAGACCCACCGATGAATTTATCAAAATCGACATCTGGTTTATTGCCCTGTTTGGAGTCGAGTTTCTAGCTAGAACGTGGTATCTCAGCCGCCGCTACAAAGGCACCAGTTGGTTAGATACAATGCTATGGCGCTGGTATGACGTGCTTCTGCTGCTGCCGTTTTGGCGCTTCCTGCGAATTATTCCTTTAACTACGCGGATCAATCAATCTAACCTGATTAACCTTGATCCACTACGCGATCGCATTATTCGAGGAATTATTGCTAACTACGCGGTCGAGCTAACCGAAATCGTCGTGATTCGCGTAATTGAGCAACTTCAAAATCTGATTCGGCAAGGAGATATTGCTCGAACGCTGCTCAAGCCAGAAGTAGGTCCACGTTACATTAACCTGAACGAGGTCGATGAAGTTACCCTAATTTCCAAGCGGTTATCCTCAACTCTGGTTTGCCAGGTTTTGCCCAAAGTCAGACCGGATGTTGAGGCTTTGTTGCACCACAACGCCAGCAAAGCTTTACAAGAGTTACCGCTTTATGAAGGAGTCAAGCACTTGCCTGGAATTGGCGATCTCCCCGATCAACTGACCCGGCAGGTGATTGCTCAGCTTTATCAAACTGTATACGGGGCGATCGCTGATTCACTACAGGAAGACCCAGCGGGGGCAGCCCTGACTCAAACTTTGATCGACAACACCGTCAAAGCTTTTAGAGCTGAAATTCAAAAAGGGCATACCTTGGAGGAAATTGAAGCTCTAGTAGCAGTCTGGCTGGATGAAGTCAAGATTAACTACGTTAGACGGATTGCCGAAGAAGACGTAGAGAAGCTTCGCGAACAAACTCAAATGCTTTACCAAATTACTCAAACTGGCGGCAGGAAATAAGTTGTTTAAAGTAAACGAGCCACTTTGATCACCTGTAGTTCCTTACAGCAGCTTATTCAGACAACTCTGAACTGAATGCGCTAGACTTATCAGTGATGAAGGGCAACCCTGCGTTTCGTCACATTTTGGACATCATTTCGGTGGAAGTGGGCCAGACCCCACTTTTTTTATTGCAACGCAATCCGGTTTGATGGATTACAGGCAATTTTTACCTGTACAGCACTCTAAGAATATCTGTACAGCATCTTGAGAGAAAGATGGCTCATCCTTTAATTCCTAAAATTGTTGATCTAGCAGCCCCAATCGCCGAAGACTTGGGCTTAGCGGTCGTTACGGCTGTTTTTCATACTAATCAACATCCGCCCATTTTGCGGGTAGATATCCGTAATTCTCAGGGCGATGTAAGTTTGGAAAATTGTGAGCAAATGAGTCGAGCGCTAGAAGCGGCCTTAGACGAGGCAAATGTGATTCCTGATGCTTACGTTTTAGAAATTTCCAGCCCTGGAATTCCTCGTAACCTGACGACCGATCGAGAATTCATTTCCTTTAAGGGTTTCCCTGTAGTTGTGACGACAACAGAGCCGCATGAAGGACACAAATCCTGGGCTGGGAAGTTGATTCGGCGCGATGAAGAAGCACTTTATTTAAACAAAAAAGGACGGGCGATCGCTATTCCACGCCACTTGATTGACACAGTGCAGCTAGACGAAAGTCCTTAAATCGTTTTGAGCTTTGTCTTTTAAGTTTCGGGTTCCAAAGTTTAGAACCCAAAACTTAAAACAAGCTAACGGAACCATCACTAAACAAAATACAAAACCGAAAACTCGGAAAGCAGGAGGTTAGTTCTATGTCAATGGTCAGCTTACCCGGACTTCAAGACATGATTGACGGCATCAGCCGTGAGCGCAACTTGCCCAAACACGCGGTTCAAGCTGCCCTGCGAGAAGCCCTACTCAAAGGATATGAGCGCTATCGTCGCACCCACCGCCCCGACAGTGCCAGCTTTGACGAAGAATATTTCAACAATTTTGAAGTCGAATTAGACATTGAGGATGAAGGGTTTCGCGTCCTTGCTGCAAAAACCATTGTGGAAGAAGTGACCACACCTGATCACCAAATTGCTCTTCAGGAAGTGCAAGAAGTCGCAGCAGAAGCGCAACTTGGTGACACTGTTGTACTGGATGTCACACCTGATCAAGGCGAATTTGGGCGCATGGCAGCCATCCAAACGAAACAGGTACTCGCTCAAAAGCTGCGGGATCAGCAGCGCAAGCTCGTTCAAGAAGAATTCCAGGATCTTGAAGGAACCGTTCTACCTCAAGCGCGGGTGCTGCGATTTGAGCGGCAGTCTGTAATCATGGCAGTCAGCAGCGGCTTTGGGCAACCTGAAGTAGAAGCAGAGCTACTCAAACGCGATCAGTTGCCGAACGACAACTATCGCGCAAACGCAGTCTTTAAGGTCTTTCTCAAGCGCGTCTCGGAAGGATCACACCGGGGACCACAGCTTTTGGTATCTAGAGCAGATGCAGGACTTGTCGTTGACCTATTTGCTACCGAAGTTCCCGAGATTGAAGATGAAATTGTGCGGATTGTCGCAGTCGCCCGAGAAGCCAATCCACCCTCTCGTTCCGTTGGACCTCGCACTAAAATTGCGGTAGACACCCTGGAGCGAGATGTTGACCCGGTAGGAGCTTGCATCGGCGCACGGGGTTCACGCATTCAGGTGGTGGTAAATGAGCTGCGCGGCGAAAAGATTGACGTAATTCGTTGGTCGCCTGACCCCGCCACTTATATTGCTAATGCCCTCAGTCCAGCACGAGTAGACGAGGTACGCCTCATTAACCCAGAAGATCGGCAGGCGCATGTGCTAGTTCCAGAAGATCAGTTGAGTCTGGCGATCGGTAAAGAGGGTCAAAACGTGCGTTTGGCAGCTCGCTTGACTGGATGGAAGATTGACATCAAAGATTCAGCCAAGTATGACTATGAAGCGGAAAACCAGAAAATGGCAGCTCTAGCCGAAGAACGCCGTCAAGCTCAGGAAGAGGAGTGGCAGGAAGATGAAGAACTGGAATCAGAATTTGAGTCAGAACTAGAATCGGAATCTGAAAATCTTGACTTGGAAGAGCCAGAATTTGATCCCTCCCCTGAACCCACTACTGTCTCAGCAGACGGATTCGGGGTTGAAGCAGATAATGCAATCAAGCGGCCTCAGGCGGATTTTAGACCATAGATATGCCCGGCCGCTAGGGCTATTCAAAGCATGTGCCTTCATTCACTCATAGATGATCTGGCACAGATGATCCGGGAGTGAGCAAATTTATTTGCATTGATCTGGTAGGGGTTATGTTGCCAAACTATCGCCGCTGCGTGAGCTGCCGCAGGGTTGCACTAAAGTCAGGCTTCTGGCGAATTGTCAGAGTACACCCATCTGGTACGGTAGAATTAGATCAGGGTGAAGGGCGATCAGTTTACCTGTGTCCGCAGGAAAGCTGTTTGCGGACAGCTCAAAAGAAAAACCGACTGGGGCGATCGCTCAAAGCTTGTGTTCCCGAGACAATTTATCAAATATTGTGGCAACGTCTATCAGCTTCCAGTTCCCAGTCCTAGGTGATATCTGCTTTGAGTGCAGTATCAGCAATGTATTGAGTAACATACTGCCCCTAGTAGAGATTCGTTTGGGTAATTACACTGAACTTACAGCTAACTTCAGATGGATTCAATGCGGAGACAGTTTGGAGGTAATCTGTAGTCACCGTGTAGCATTAGTATAGCTATGCCTTTTCATTGCTAACGATCTGGTTGGAGGCTGCCACCAGTTTTCTGAAAGTTCAGGCAAGATAGTAAAAGAAGCTGCTTATTTTTCCAGGGCAGCCGTCTGAACTATGGGAGAAAGTTACAAGATATGCCCAAAATCCTTCATCTGTAGGATCATGGAAATAGCAAAATCTGTAGCTTTTCAGGTTAAATGCACGGCTTGAGTAGATTTAGCGTAGTTTCATCAAAAGAGCGGCAGAACATTATGTGACAACAAGTCCGGTACGAAGAGGAAGCGTGGATGAACAACGGCAAAGTGAGAATTTACGAGTTATCAAAGGAATTGAATTTGGACAATAGGGATATTTTGGCAGTTTGCGATCAGCTCAACATTGCGGTCAAAAGCCACAGCAGCACTATTACAGAAGCTGAAGCCGCTCAGATTCGATCCGCTGCCGAGAAGCACACCACCAGTCACTCTTCTGCCAATAAGCCTAATTCGTCGGCTCAGTACAATGGTGGTTCTCAAGCTCGAAAATCTGGCGTGCAGCCACCCGTTAAAAAGCAACAGATTCTTGAAATTCGTCGTCATCGTCCATTAGCGGCTCCTCCCAAGCGAGCAGAAGCGGAAGCTGAGGCACCAATCTCTGATCCGTCCTCATTCGATGACGCAGCAGCGCCGCCCGTTAGCTCTCCTGCACGCCCTGTAAACCGTCTAGCAGGGCCTCCTAGCCGACCACAGCGTTCACAGCCGGATAGTCCTGAAACTGTTGAAACGGCCGCTGTAGTAGAAGAAGCTGAGGTAGAAGAGGATCTGCGCGATCGCATTTCTGAAGAAGTTGAAGTGCCTGAATCTAATGAGCTTAGTATTTTTGCTGAGCCGATCGACGACGTCGTGATATCTCTTGAAGAGGAAGAGGTGCCTGACCTCATTGCGCCTCCATCTAGACCGGCTGCCAAGGTTGCGAGTCCGCCGCAATCTAACCTGACAAATCGACCAACGCTAAAACGGGCTAGAACCGATCAACCTGAGGTTCGCTCATCTGACTCAGCAAGACCTGAGCTTAGAGCCCCCTCTGAGAGAGGAGAACGGGTTGCTCTGAGAGGCGATCGCGGTAGGCAGATTCCAATCACAGAAACTGAAGAACAAGCTGCTCCAAAACCAAAGCCTGTTATCGAACTACGGCGTAAACCGGTTCGTCCTGGTGCGCCTGGATCATCGGATGGCGCTGACGGTACTGAAACGGCCAAAACTGGTACTGAGCCTGTAGCCGGACCGCTAGATGAGCTAAGGCGACCCACTCTGCCTCGTGTTCCCAAACGGACTAAGGGTTGGGAGGAAGAAGAGGAAGAGCAAGAAACACCAAAAGCGGCAAAAGCAACCAAAGCGAAGCGCCGCGCCCAGCCTGTGCTGGATGAGGATGAAGAAGAACTGGAAGATGTTCTGAACGCAGATGATGAGGACTCTCCTGTACAGGTCAGCTTGTCCTTAGCACGTCCACCTAAGCCAAAAGGCCGTCCAGGACAGGTGAAGCCTGTAGCAGTTTCTAGCCCAACTCAAAAGAGCAAAGGGCGGGAATCTTCTAGAAGCTATCGCCGCGATCGCCGTGAAGAAGCAAAAGTTGAGCGTCCAGAGCATCTAATTCTGACGGGCAGCTTGACTGTTCACGACTTGGCTGAGGAGCTGGTAGTCCCTGAAACAGAGATTATCAAAGCGCTCTTCTTCAAGGGCATCATCGCCAACATCAACCAGATTCTGGACATTCCCACTGCGACTATGGTGGCAGAGGAAATGGGCGTGACAGTAGAGACTGCTGAGGCTGAGGCTGAGGCGAAGAAAGTCACCGAAATGATCGATGCGACCGACCTGGAAAGCCTCCAGCGTCGTCCTCCTGTGGTCACGATCATGGGACACGTCGATCATGGTAAGACCACTCTGCTCGACTCGATCCGCAAAACCAAAGTGGCTCAGGGCGAAGCAGGCGGCATTACGCAACACATTGGTGCTTACCACGTCGATGTCGAGCATGAGGGCAATACGCAGCAGGTCGTCTTCCTGGATACACCAGGTCACGAGGCGTTTACTGCGATGCGGGCAAGAGGAGCCAGGGTTACAGACATTGCTGTGCTGGTCGTCGCTGCAGATGACGGTGTAAGACCTCAAACCATTGAGGCAATTAGTCACGCAAAAGCAGCGGAAGTGCCAATTGTAGTCGCGATCAACAAGGTCGATAAAGAAGAAGCTCAGCCAGACAGGGTGAAGCAGGAGCTGACCGAGTTTGGACTTGTGCCAGAGGAATGGGGTGGTGAAACCATTATGGTTCCAGTGAGCGCGATCAATGGTGAAAACCTGGATACCCTACTGGAAATGCTGTTGCTGGTGTCAGAGGTGGAAGACCTCTATGCCAACCCAGACCGTCCGGCTAGAGGAACAATCATCGAAGCGAACCTGGATAAAGCTAGAGGTCCTGTAGCAACTCTGTTGATTCAGAACGGAACGCTGAAGGTCGGCGATGTCCTGGTAGCAGGTTCTGCCTTTGGCAAAGTCCGCGCCATGATTGACGATCGAGGTAAGCGGGTAGACAGCGCTTCACCTTCCTTTGCTGTGGAAGTATTGGGTCTGAGCGATGTACCTGCTGCGGGTGACGAGTTTGAGGTCTTCTTGGATGAGAAGGAGGCGCGATCGACTGCTTCTAGCCGAACGGATCAACAGCGTCAGTCTCGCCTACAGCAGGCAATGGCATCCCGACGGGTCAGTCTAAATACGCTTTCAGCGAAGGCGCAGGAAGGCGATCTGAAGGAGCTAAACCTGGTCTTGAAGGCAGACGTACAGGGATCAGTCGAGGCCATTTTGGGAGCACTACAGCAGCTTCCTCAGAAAGAGGTTCAGGTGCGGGTGTTGCTCTCTGCTCCGGGTGAAATCACAGAAACAGACGTTGATTTGGCGGCTGCGAGTGATGCGGTGATTGTTGGCTTTAACACGACTCTCGCCAGTGGTTCGAGGCAAGCAGCAGACCGTGCTGGTGTAGATGTACGTGAGTACAACATCATCTACAAGCTGTTGGAAGACATCCAGGGCGCGATGGAAGGTTTGCTAGAGCCAGAAATGGTGGAAGAACCTCTGGGTCAAGTGGAGGTTCGGGCAGTATTCCCAGTGGGTCGTGGTGCAGTTGCAGGCTGTTATGTGCAGTCGGGTAAAGCAATCCGTAACTGTAAGGTGCGGGTTCGTCGCAGCGGCAGTGTTGTCTTTGAGGGCAACTTGGATTCGCTGAAGCGGATGAAGGATGACGCGAAGGAAGTCAATGCTGGCTACGAATGCGGTATTGGCATAGACAACTTCAACGCTTGGGAAGTCGGTGACATTATTGAAACCTACCGTCTGATCTCCAAGCGGCGATCGCTATCTGTCTAACTTTTGCTTATCACAAGCAGAGTTACCAAATTGGGTAGGGTGGGTACATTGCCCACCCTACTTTTTTATGGTTATTTTATTTCGCTGTTACCGAGATACTCTTACCCATGTGAAGCTGAATCAGATCGACTACCGTTTCCAGTCCTTGCCGGATTTTGAGGTTTGTAAACACAAAGGGCTTTTCGCCCCGCATTTTACGGGCATCTCGTTCCATCACCGTGAGATCTGCTCCGACTAGCGGTGCCAAATCGATTTTGTTGATGACTAAGAGATCGGACTTGGTAATTCCTGGACCACCCTTCCGGGGAATTTTGTCGCCAGCGGCAACGTCGATGACGTAAATAGTCAGATCAACCAGTTCTGGACTGAAGGTAGAAGCTAGATTATCTCCCCCACTTTCAACGAAGACTAGATCCAGGTCGCTAAACTGTTGTTCTAGTTGCTCGATCGCCACTAAGTTAATCGAGGCATCTTCCCGAATTGCCGTATGGGGACAGCCACCCGTCTCTACGCCAACGATGCGATCGCGCTCCAACGCCTGACTCCGCACCAAAAACTGCGCGTCCTCCTGGGTATAAATGTCATTGGTAACAACGGCGATGTTGTGGCGATCGCGCATTGTTTTACAGAGCGCATCTACCAGCGCAGTTTTGCCCGATCCGACTGGACCTGCAATTCCTACTCGAAATGTATGCATCCTTTCCCCCTTATACCGAGAATTTGCAGATGATAGCTTATGGGAACGCAATATTTCTAACTGCAAACCTAACTGCGAAACAGGCGGGAATAGAGGCTTTCATGGTTCATGCTGGCGATCGCCACCCCCCAGCTACAGTTGCCAAAATCTTCGTCCTTCATTTCTAAGATGGAGGATGTTGTAGCTTCAATCTCGGCATAAAGCTCTAGCAACAAACGCTGCCCAGCTGTTTGTCCTAGCGGAATTAGTCTGACTCCCGCATTCACCAAATTAGTTGACCAACTGTGGAGGTAGCCCAAGATCATCGTTTTGCAGTCGATCTGCCAGGAATGAGAGGCGATCGCAAAAGCAACTGCAAAATTACAAGGTTCCCCACAGGCTTGGAGTAAACCTTCTAGCGGCGGCTGTAGCTCTAGCAATAATCGGCTCAAGGAGCGACCCATCTGCCAGCTTTGCTGCCGCAGCTCTTCAGTTTCGCGAAAGGCTGAGAGCCATTGATTCCAATAGTTTAGGTTAGATGGGTTGGAGGCGGTCGCAGCCTGGTAAACTCGCACCATTACCGCTCCCTCCAAGCGGACCGCCCCATAGCGCAATTCTTGAACCAGCCAGCGCTGTAGACTTTCAGCATCGGGCAAGTTACCGGACTGCACTAAGGTTTCCAATCCTTCAGAGTAGCTGTAGGCTCCCACAGGCAGTGCTGGACTGACCAACTGCATCAGGTGGAGGAGCGAGGAGGTGGAGGAGTGCAGGGACGAAGGGGTAGGAGGAGAAATAGTTGGATCTAGCTGCGTTTCATTGGGCATGGTGGTGGGCTTGAGCCGGAACGGATGGGGGATGGGCATGATGATTGGCGGCGTGATTGTGTCCATACGCTCCGGCTTCCGGTTGAAATGGGGCAATATCTTCGGACACATGCAGCCCTCGCTGCTCTAACATTGCTTTGAGCACCGGATCGGGCGAAAAGCGTAAATGAGTTGCTGTCACCTCTAGGGGTACGTGGCGATTGCCCAGATGATAGGCGGCTTGGAGCAAATCGAGCATGGATGGCGCTGTCACAGTCATGACAGGTTCTGGCTTGGCACTCACACGAACTATTTGACCATCAGCTTCAGTTTGCAACAGGTCGCCGTTCTGTAGCACCGTGCCTCTGGGTAGGTTGAGATAAAAATCTTGCTCATCCGTGTGAAAGTAGTGGCGCGATCGCACCCTTTCTTCAGCCGTCAGAGCCAAAGTAAACTCAGCCACTACAGTTGGATCAGCGGGCAAACGTTGCGTCAAACTCAGCATGAAATTCTGTCAGAATAATCTTTTTCTGATAAGCTATTCATTTCTTAGAAAGCTCTAAAGCTCACCAAGTAGTCAAAGGTTAAATTTGCTCTGGTTCTCCTGTACGCTTGTTATGGGTAAACCTTTCACCCCAGCTACGGCTAATAATATTTCTGGTCACGCTAAAATCATAAATAAGATCTAAACTCCGATCGGATAACCGGAGTTTGTATGGCATGATAAGCAAAGTAAACGCTTTGCATCTGTATTAAAAATCACAGGAAGTTAGCTATGGCACTTCAACTCGGCGATACGGTTCCCAATTTCACTCAAAAGTCCAGCGAGGGCGACATTAGCTTTTATGACTGGGCTGGCGATAGCTGGGTGATTTTATTCTCTCACCCTGCGGATTATACCCCTGTCTGCACCACAGAATTAGGCGAAGTTGCCAAGCTTAAGCCCGAATTTGACAAGCGCAACGTCAAGGCGATCGCCCTCAGCGTTGACGATGTTGAATCTCACAAAGGTTGGATTGGCGACATCGAAGAAACCCAAAGCACCTCGCTCAACTACCCCATCTTGGCAGACGACGACAAGAAGGTAGCTGACCTGTATGGTATGATCCACCCCAATGCCAACGCAAAAGTTACCGTTCGGGCAGTCTTCGTCATTGACCCCAGCAGGAAACTGCGTCTGACGTTGACCTATCCCCCCAGTGCAGGACGCAACTTTGACGAAATTCTGCGCGTGATTGACTCACTGCAACTGACTGATAACTACAGCGTTGCAACCCCCGCAAACTGGCAGGATGGCGATGATGTAGTGGTCGTTCCTACCATCTCTACCGAAGAAGCAAAGCAAAAATTCCCCAAAGGCGTTACTGAAGTTAAGCCTTACCTACGCACAACGCCTCAGCCTAACAAGTAGGCAACGAGGCTTGAGCCGTAATGTTTCAGTTTTTACCCCTCTTCCAACTTGGAAGAGGGTCTTTTTGTTGTCCAAGCCCAGCCTGTTTGCTGGAGGCGATACGCTTGATGATTTCTGATACGTTGATGATTTCTAATACGGAATCCGTTTCGTGAGGAAGCACTATTGGGTGTACGGACGAAGCATTCGGCAAAAGAATTGTGCTTCGGTTGCAAGGATTGTAACCAAATGTTTCGCCCCTACCAATTCCGCTACTCTACAGACGGGTTTGGGATGAGAGGCGATCGCCTTTGTCGGGGACTAATTCCTGCTGAGTAAACCTAACCTACGGCAACATCTGCTAGCTATTTAGCCCATGCAACGCCAGGTCACGTTCCCAAGGCGCAGCAAGGTATAAGTAGAACCTCTACTTCACATCAAGAAATTTCTATCAAACAATTCTCATTTTCTTTAGGTTTCTACGTTAAGCTAATTTTCAATAGATTTTTAGTGATGGTTATCCCATTTCTTATAGAAATCCCTATATGCCCAAATTGCCTGGGGAGTTCTTGGAAAGGGGGGACGGTTTCCGAACTTTAAGCTTTGAAGGATAGTAAAGATGTTTCAGTTCCTAGCTCAAACAGCTTGGTTCATTCCTTGCTATCCGCTGGTGGGGATGCTTTTGTCGATTGCCTGGTTTCCTTCAGTGATTCGACGCACGGGTCCTAGACCAGCGGGTTATGTGAACCTGATCATGACGCTTGTGGCGTTTTTTCATGCGGTGCTGGCGTTTTCAGCAGTCTGGAATCAGCCTGCTCAGTATCAATTCATTCCCTGGCTGCAAGTAGCAGATTTAGACCTGACAATTCCGCTGGAGATTTCGGCAATTACGATTGGCGGAACCATTCTGGTGACGGGAATTAACTTTCTGGCGCAGTGGTACGCCGTTGGCTACCTGGAAATGGATTGGGGCTGGGCACGGTTTTATGCGCTGCTGGCGCTGTTTGAAGCCGGAATGTGTTCTCTGATTTTGTGCAATTCTCTGTTCTTTAGCTACATTCTGCTAGAGGTTTTGACGCTGGGAACCTACCTTTTGGTGGGATTCTGGCTAAACCAATCACTGGTGGTGACAGGCGCACGAGATGCGTTCCTGACAAAGCGGGTGGGCGACCTGTTTTTGCTGATGGGCGTGTTGGCACTGTATCCGCTGGCAGGCACCTGGGATTTTAATGAGTTGGCACAGTGGGCGCAGACCGCGCAGGTTGATCCGAAAGTTGCGACCCTAGTTGCGCTCGCTCTGATTGCTGGACCAATGGGTAAGTGCGCTCAGTTTCCGCTGCACCTTTGGCTGGATGAGGCGATGGAAGGCCCACTGCCCAGCACGATTTTGAGAAACTCGGTGGTAGTGGCAACAGGGGCATGGGTGCTAGTGAAGCTAGAGCCTGTGCTGGCGCTGTCTCCATTTGCACTGACGGCCATGATTGCCATTGGAGCGGTGACGGCGATTGGTGGAACGCTGATTGCGATCGCCCAAATCGACATCAAACGCGCTTTATCCTACCTGGTCAGCGCATATATGGGATTGGTGTTTATCGCGGTCGGCGCACAGCAAACTGAAGCCGCTTTTCTGCTGGTATTGACTCATGCTCTGGCAATGGCGTTGCTGGTGATGAGTACGGGTTCCATTGTGCTAAACAACATCACCCAAGACTTGACTCAAATGGGTGGGCTATGGAGCCGCCGCCCCATTACCGGACTGTCCTTTATTGTGGGTGCACTAGGGCTGATTGCGCTGCCTCCGCTGGGCGGCTTTTGGGCAATGTTGGAATTAGCGGATGGACTGTGGGCAACTCGTCCGGTTGTGGTCGCGATTCTGCTAGTGGTTAATACTCTGTCAGCATTCAGCGTGACTCGTGTGTTTGGGCTGATTTTTGCTGGCAAGCGGCAGCAGATGACGGAGCGATCGCCCGAGAACCTGTGGACGATTGTCCTGCCGATGATGATTTTGGTTGGTTTCACGCTTCACCTGCCGCTGATTTTACAGAGTCTCTCACTCCTACCTGATTGGGCAGTGTTGAACAAAGACATGGCGCTGCTGCTGATCTGGTCGAGCATTTTCGGCATCAGCTTGGGCGGACTCATCTACATCGGTCAGACCGTCTCTAAGCCGGTTGGCATTCTCTGGCGACCACTGCGTGACCTGCTAGCGTATGACTTTTACACCCCCAGAATTTATCGCTCCACGATTGTTGGCAGCGTTGATGTGATATCGCGAATGGTGGATTGGGGCGATCGCTACATCGTTGATGGCTTTGTGAATTTCATTGGTGTTGCTTCCATTTTTGGTGGTGAAACTTTGAAATATGGCAACTCCGGGCGCACCCAGTTTTATACGCTAACGATTGCGTTAGGAGTTGTGGTAATCACTGTCCTGATGGGTTGGTCACTGCTAATCCGCCTACCCTTCCCCCTTGCTCAATAAATAGGAGACTTAATCAATGCTTAGCGTATTAATTTGGCTCCCTATTTTGGGGGCAGCCATCATCGGATTTCTGCCAGGCATCTTTTCCGCAAAACAGGTTCGCATCGGGACTTTAGCCATTACTGGCGCAGTTTTAGCCTGGACAGTCTTTCTGATGACCCAGTTTGACCCAAGCGTCTCTGGGCTGCAATTGCAGGAATATCTGCCCTGGATCGAGACATTAGGTTTGAACTATCAGCTTGGCGTAGACGGGCTTTCCCTCGTTCTGCTGGCGCTCAATAGCCTGCTCACTTGGATTGCTGTATTTAGCAATAAAGCGGAAATTGAACGTCCGAGACTGTTTTATGCGTTGATTCTGCTGATTAGTGGCGGAGTTGCTGGAGCATTCCTTGCTCAAAATCTGCTGCTATTCTTCCTGTTTTATGAACTGGAGCTAGTTCCTTTCTACTTGCTGATCTCGATTTGGGGAGGAGCGAAGCGGGGTTATGCCGCGACTAAATTCCTGATCTACACGGCTACTTCTGGTGCACTGATTCTAGCGGGTTTCCTCGGACTGGTTTTGCTTACGGGTGCTTCTAGCTTTGCCTACGAGTCCCTTGCGGGACAGGCATTGCCGCTGGGCTTGCAGGTGATTTTGCTGAGTGTGCTGCTGGTCGGGTTTGGCATCAAAATTCCACTAGTGCCGCTGCATACCTGGCTACCTGACACCTACGTTGAGGCTTCTACCCCTGTCGCAATTCTGCTGGGCGGTGTGTTGGCAAAACTAGGCACCTACGGCATTTTCCGGTTTGGCTTAGGGCTATTTCCTGATGCTTGGAGCGTGCTAGCTCCCTGGATGGCAACTTGGGCGGCAGTGAGCGTGCTTTATGGAGCGATCGCTGCTATTGCCCAAAAAGATATCAAGCGCATGGTTGCCTACAGTTCCATTGGTCACATGGGCTATGTTCTGCTGGGCGGTGCTGCCGTTACAGAACTGAGCCTAGTCGGTGCCGTTTCCCAAATGGTGGCACACGGTTTGATTCTGGCAATTCTATTTAACCTGGTCGGTATTATCGAAGCCAAAGTTGGCACTCGCGAACTTGATGTACTAAACGGTTTGATGAATCCGATTCGTGGCTTACCCACCGTCAGTTCTCTGCTCGTTCTAGGCGCAATGGCAAGTGCAGGTATTCCGGGAATGGCTGGATTTATTGCTGAGTTCCTGGTTTTTCAGGGTAGTTTCGTTGCATTTCCTGTACAAACGCTATTGTGCGTAGCGGGAACAGGCTTAACTGCTGTTTACTTTGTGATTTTGTTGAACCGCACCTGTTTTGGAAAATTGGACAATGCGATCGCCTACTTTCCCAAAGTTGAATTCTCCGAAAAGGTCCCTGCCTTTATTCTTGCTGCCCTAATCTTCTTCCTGGGCGTTCAACCGACCTGGTTGGTGCGCTGGAGCGAACCCACTACCAACGCGATGGTAGCTGCCGTTCCAATTGAGAATGGGGTGCTGGGCAAAGTTGAAAGCGATCGCTCCATTGCAGCCAATCAAGAACTTGCACCAGTAGCAACAATTCCCAGCCTGGAACCTTGAGTAAACTGCATTTCGCTCCCTAAATTCCCCATACTGGGGCACTTTGAGCGGTTCAAAAAGCTGTTCAGAATGGGAAACTTGCAGGCTAAAAAGGTTTTAATTCACACCCTAGCCTCCAGCCCCTAGCCCCTAACTCCCCTTAAGAAAATTCCTACTCCCGAATCATGACTACCACTCTCGACACCCCCAAAACCAAACTTCCCCCCTCTACTCACGAATTTGCCGACATCATCCATCGGCTCGAAGCAGGCGAAGCAATGCTGCCTGACAGCCCTGAAAACCTGAAGCAAATCATCGGCATTTACAAAGCCTATGCCGTGCCAATGGACTTTTACTGGCGTGACTTGCTTTACATTGCCGAGCGCGTCTTCCTCGAACCGCTGCCCTTTTTCAAATACTTTTTACCCAAAGAATATTTAGAACTGCATAATCATTACGCCGGGGACGATGCTGATCTCCGCATCTGGCGCGGCGAAGCTACTGCTCACCCTGAACTGCTGGAATTTATCGAAAAAGGCGAAGTTCAGCGTAAGCTGCCTAAACTGCTGCACCACCTGTGGCACGATCGCGTCAACATGGAATTCGCCGAGGAGTGTATGCGGGTGATGCTTTGGCATCGCAACATGTACGCTCCGATCAACCGCTTTGACCCTTACCTCGACAGTGAAGAATACATTGCTAACGCCGATCGCGCCATCAAAGCCTACTTCAAACACAACCCGGTGATGATGGGGATGTACAAGATGTTTCCCGATATGTTCATCGAACAGGTGCGGCAGATGTCCTACTACAGCAACCTGGGGCTGTTTTGGGAAGTGATGGCTCCCGTCTTCTTTGAAATGTCCGACCTGTACGACGAGGGCAAACTCACCAGCGTCCCAGAAGCGATGAACTTTTTGGTGAACGGGATTTTTGCGATCGCCGGTCGCCCTATCTACCACAACGTCTACATTCGAGGTGAATGCTACGAAATCATTCCGAAGTCCAAAGGCTTTACCTGGCTGTATGAAGCCGCACTGCCCTACGTTGAAGCTGTGTTCTACCGCACTTCTCCCTTTCGGGGCACCAAGTCATACAATGCTCAAGCGAAACAGGTGCCTGACGACCAGAAGGATTTCCATTACGGCATTCTCTACGCTGATGTATTCCCCGTTGGCACCGCAGGCATTCCGCCAACACTGCTAATGCAGGATATGCTGCATTTCTTGCCCCCATACCTGCTGGACTATTACAAACAGTATTGCCGGGGCGAGGACGACATGCTGATTCAGCTGGGGATTAGCTTTCAGCGATCGATGTACTGCGTTACATCAGCCGTAATTCAGGCGCTTAGAACCGCTTTGCTTTATCCACTGGATGACCCCAATCCTAAGCACCTCCAGGCAAATCGGGAATTTTTTGAATCACAGCTCGATCGCTTCAAGCGTCCCGAAGCAAGGCTGCGGAACATTCAAGATCCAGACTACCGATAAGTAGGGTGGTGTTAGCGACAGCGTAACGCACCGAAGCATCAAGGGAGGATGCGTTACGCTACGGCTAGCGCATCTTACGCAATCTATTAACAAATTTATAAGAGGTGAAAATGGCTGACATTGTTGATATTGCAGTAGGTGCAGGCTCTTTCCAAACTTTGGTCGCAGCAGTTCAGGCGGCTGGTTTGGTAGAAACTTTGAAAAGCCCTGGCCCGTTTACTGTATTTGCGCCAAATGATGATGCCTTTGCCAAATTGCCACCTGGAACCGTACAAACCCTGGTACAAAACACACCTCAGCTCGCCAGAATTCTGACGTTTCATGTCGTTCCAGGCAAGCTGATGAAAGCGGATTTGGAGAAGGTCAATTCACTCACTTCGGTGGAAGGTTCTACCATTCCCATCAACACTGCTGATGGATTTGAGGTGAAGAATGCAACGGTCTTAGCCGCAGATATTGAGGCGGACAATGGTGTGATTCATGTTTTGGATCGGGTGATCTTGATGGGATAAGTGGGGCGATCGCCTTCCCCTCATTTCCCCTTGTTTTTTCTCGTTCCCGGCGGAGCATGGTACAGAAATGAAGAAGCGATCGCCCCTTGAGAGGCGATCGCTTCTAAACTACTTTCTTTAGAAAGTCTTAGTGATGATGGTGGTGATCGTCATGATGGTGATGATGTCCATCATGATTGTGATCATGGCTATGAGTGTGATAGGACTGGGCTTGAGCTGCTGCCAAAGATGGATTCACCGCCAAAGCCTGCTCTGAAAGCAACGCTTCGATTTGGGGATCTGCCCAATCTGCTGCCATTTGCAGGAATTCAGGATGGTCGTTGACGCAAGCCATCTGTACATAGGTGACTTCAGGATGCTTACGACGCAATCCGTGAATGATGTGATCTACATCCAGCAAGGTTTCATGGTTTTCGGTGGCGAAGCCAATTGGCATGAATACTAGTGCCGTTGCGCCCAGATCAATCAGGTTCTTAGCAGCCAGATCTGCATTGGGCTGAGTCCATTCGATTAGGGGAGTTTGGTGGTTTAGCCAACCTACCGAAATCAAGGGATAGCGGTGGATTAGCCTTTCCCGTACCCGTTCGTAAAGCGCTTGACTCTCATCGATCCCAGAGGTAAAGCCTTTTGCTTTGTGGGGGCAACCGTGATTCATCAGCACGATGCCTGTCTGGGAAGGCAGGTGAGCCACTGCTAAGTCCTTCGCGATCTTGTCTTCAACCAGCTTAGCCATCAAATCAATGTAGGCAGGCTCGTTGTAGAAGGAGGGAATGTAGCGGGTTCCCTTGACCCAATGCTCTGTGCCGTCTGCTAGTTGCACTAACGCTTTGTTGACCTGCTCAACAGCAATACCACTGGTGAAGATAGAATCCACGACCAGCAGCGGATAGATCAGAAGCTTGTCAAAACCTTGGGCTTTGATTTCGGTCAAAACCTGTTCTGGCAGGAAGGGAGCACAGAAGTTAAAGGCTTTGAAAACTTGGATGCGATCGCCCCATTTTGCCTGCAAATTCTGCTCGATGCCTGCCCGCTGCTGTTCAAAAATGGCATTGTGAGGTGAAATAAAGTGATCGTGCTGGTGGCTCCATTCGTGCAGATCAAACACAGCCAGCAGCTTTGCCAACGGGGGATAGATCCAGGTTGGCACAGGCGCAAACTTAGCGGTGAGCAGATTTAGCGCCTGTTCGTTGTAATTAGCAAAATCTTCGTAACTTTCGACTTCGCCATAACCCATGAGCAAGACAGCTACCCGATCGCCACCGGCAGCTTGCTCTAAGATTGGCTGTTGAATTTCTTCAGACTGTTGCAATTTTTCAGGAGTAGCAACCACTCTTTGCACCTCGTTTGATAAATTCTGTTTTTTTGATTGAAGTGACCATCTGGTGCAGATCACCTCAGGAAACCCTACTGCCTGAGCAGGTATCTCCCTTAGAGTAACATCCCCCCACTGGGCATGGGATAGTTACTTCTTACCACCTGTATTTGCAAAATTTTGCTCTAAAACTTCTAATACCGCCTGTTCTTCCGGACGGAGATCGTTCGGGTTAGCCTGCTCTATTGTTTGAGATTTCTCCATAATTGGCAGCAGCCAGCCTTCCAGGTAAGCATCAATCACGCCAGGGTGAACGTAGTATTTGCGGCAGGTTGCAGGTCGGTTGCCAAGTTGCTTTGCAACTGCCTTGACCGCCTGAACAATATTTCGATTGGCAGCAGTTTTTGACTCAAAGGGTCCAATTTCGCTTAGCTCCATTGCTGTTAAAACGGTACCTGCCCAAGTGCGAAAGTCTTTAGCGCTAAACTCTTCGCCTGTAATTTCCCTCAGGTAGTCGTTGACATCTTCGGAGCTAACTTTTTGTCGCTGTCCTTCTTCGTCGATGTACTGAAATAGCTCGTATCCAGGAAGTTCACGGCAGCTTTTGACAATCTTGGCGAGACGGCGATCATCTAATTCAATCTCATGCTCAACTCCGCTCTTGCCGCGAAAGTGAAACCGAATTGTAGATCCTGAGACTTCAACGTGGCGATTTCGCAGGGTAGTTAAGCCAAAGGACTTGTTTTTTTCCGCGTACTCAGGATTACCAATCCGAATGAAAGTCGCTCCTAGCAGTTGTACAACTGCTGCTAAGACCTTCTCACGGGGTACTCCTCGCAGTTTGGAATGCTCTTCGGTGATTTGTCGAATCAATGGCAAAGCCAGACCAAAAGGAATCATTCGATTGAATTTGGTCTGGCTTCTAATTTTTTGCCAGTCGGCATGATAGCGATATTGCTTGCGTCCTTTGGCATCGCGTCCGGTCGCCTGAAGGTGACCGTTATCCAAGGGGCAAATCCACACATCTGTGAGAGCTGGGGGAACGGCTAAGGCTTTGATTCGCTCTAGCACCACCGCATCCTGGACGCGATCGCCATTCACATCGACATAGCTAAAGCCTTTGCCAGACCGTTTGCGCCGAATTCCTGGACTATCGTCACAAACGTAACGCAGACCCGCCACTTTTGCAGACTTGACTGGGTCTGTAACCAGCACGGCCTCTAGCTGCTTGTGAATTGTTTTCTTTTGAACCTTAGCCGTCTTTGCTTGCATTGTCGTAACCAGACCCACTCTGGGATTTTGCCTAAAAGCGCTTAACGCGATCGCTGGTTGAGAAACTGACTCGCCAGTGCGACCGCATCCCCGATATCAACTTGTCCATCCTGCCCACCCAAAAACGTATCCAGTACTGAATTAGAACCGCGTCTGTTCTGAGTTCTTTGGTTGCTGGCTCCGGATTGCAGTAAATTCAACACAATCGGAATTAGTATAGGCAGCATGGCTCGAACAGTGTTCATGTCCAGTCCGGTTTGCCTAGCAGTATCCCGTACCGTTTCTTCTTCCTGCTGTCGGTCAAAAAGCGACTGAACCGCGGCGGAATTAGCATGAGTGCCGCTGAACTGTTCGACTAGCGTTTCTGCCTCATCGCTGTGTCCAGCAGAGCGCTTTTGCTGCAAGGCAGAGCGAACATGACGACCGACAATGGATAAAACAGTTTGGGTAGTCGAGGGAGGTACGTTGCGATCGCCCGACAATTGCTGAACTGCACCTAAAATGCTGCTAATTTGGTTGGAGCTAGCATGCTGATTTGGATTGTCGATTGCTCCAAGTACCTGATCAAAAAGTCCCATAAATCTTCCAATCTCAAAACTCAACTTAGTCTGCTTGAGGTGAAAAAGTGGGGATGAGGGCAAAATTCGGCAATTTACCAAATTCGTACCCTCTCCCCTGCTCTACCCCACTAAAAGTCGTGATTGCCTTTACTTAGGTAATCGGAAATAAAACTAGCCAATCGTGACTTGACTGGTATCAACTGCACTAGCTCCACGAACGCCTTTGGCAACCGTTGCCATCTTGCTCAAAATTTGTTGGCTGGGCGCTTTACCTTTCAGGACAACAGTGCCGCCAGTCTGGGCGACATAAAGAGTGTCGATGTCATCTAGAGAAGGATCATCATCAAACGCCGCCGCGACTCGCTTAGCTAAGCCGCTTTCGTCATACTGTCCATCCAAACCGACCCGCTCTGGCGGAATGGACTGTGTGCTGGATTGCCGAGTTGTAGCGGGTGCCTGAGCAACACCACCACCGCTTTGAGCGGCTCTGTTGCCCTGTCCACCGTGGGCTCTTTGCTTTTTCTCTTGCTCTTCTTTACCAAACAGTCTTTGTAACCAACCCATAAAAACTCCTTCGTTCTTCGTTAAGTTATTTGGCTTTGTCAGCTATGTTAGGAAGTTTTCTAGTGGCACAACATCATTCTTAGGGTTAGTAGAAAGAAGAAATCAGATTTAGCAAGAATTAGTGAAACTCTTAATTTTTTGATGAAGGATCAAAGGAGGAATTATCTATATTTTTGCGGATGAATTTAGCTATTTCAATTTTCGCAAAAGAGACTAGATCAGTAGCTAAAACCTCCGTGAGTAGAGGGCTCTAGCACCTAGCCCCTGTTGTAAGGCAAAGTATTTTACGTCTACATATACCTACAGTTGTTTATCTAGGAAGTTCTACTTTGACAGCCTTCTTTTAAGTAGAAATGGAAGTACGTCAACAGTTTGATTTGTTTAAATAGCAACTCTATCTAGTGAGGTAATTCTTTTAGCAGGAACGAAGCTGAGCTAGCTTCAGCACCATTTCATCGATTGCCTGTCGAATGATTCGCACGGGCTGGTCAGACTGATTCACCAAGATGCTGAAAACTAATGGTTGATAATCAGGCAATTCGAGATAGCCCGATAAAGTGACAATGCCGCTTGCCGTTCCGGTTTTGCCAAACAGCCTACCCTGAATAAGAGTTTCTCGAAAGCGGTTTTGCAGAGTGCCATTGACCCCAGCGATCGCCAATGATTCTCGATAAACCTCTGCTTCGGCGGATTGAGCGATTGCCCTTAAAGTTTGCACCAGCGCCTCTGGACTGACCAAATTGTGGCGAGACAATCCCGATCCATCTGCCAGCACGTAACTTTCAGGATCAACGCCTAATTCGGCTAAGGTCGTTTCAACCGTAGCAATTCCGGCTTCCAACGTGGAATCGGTTGAGTTTGCCGGAGTCGCACCTAAGATTCTCAACAGCGCTTCGGCATAAAGATTCTCGCTCTCCCGATTTGCCTGAATCAACAGTTCCGACAGGGGAGCAGATGTGACGGTGGCGAGCGCTTGCTCATCTCCGTTAGCGGGACTTGTCGCCACTGCAACTTGTCCGACCGTAATTCCCGCTTCAGCTAGAATTTGCTGGAAGCGACGCAAGAAATACTGGCTAGGATCAGGAATGGCGATCGCTTCAACTTCTGGCTCTCCCCCAACCTGCAACTGCCCTGAAATTCGTAAGCTCGGCTGATTCAACTCTCGCTCAAGCTGCAAAAATTCTGGCGTTTCGGCTGCTGTAGTGATGGAATTGTTTTCAACCTGCCAGCGCAGGGCTTCTGCCGAGTCGCTCCAGGAAAGCTGGAGGGGTTGTCCTACTGCTTGAGGTGAAAGGGTGAGGGCGATCGTATTCAAGTTCAGAATCAGGCTATTAACCCCAGCACCGTAACCTGCCTGCACATCTTCCCATTCCCAGTTGGGGTTAAGAATTGGGTCTTGAAAGTACTGGTCGTCCCCAATCAGGCGATCGATGTGAGTGATGTTGCGATCGCGAATTTGCTGCGCCAGTTGCCGCAGTTCTGCATCTGTGAAGCTAGGATCTCCCTGTCCCACAACTCGCAAAACCATCTCGTCAGGATCGTTTGCTTGATACACGGAAGTGCGAATTTGAAAGGAGCTACCCAATTGATGTAGCGCCGCAGCAGTCGTCAACAGTTTGGCTGTAGAGGCTGGAATGAAGTAGCGCTGCGCCTCTTGCTCATACAGCGTTTCACCTATTGCTAGGGTCTGAATGGAGATGCCCCAACGTGAGCGTTGAAGTTCGGGACGGTTGGCGATCGCCTGCAACTCATCTGCCAACTGAGTCGGACAGATTTCTGAACTCGTCTCAGAGTTTGCTTGAGCTACAGGAACGGGGATTTGAGCAGCAGTCTGTGCTCTAACCGAAGCGATGCTAAGTGGAATGGCGATCGCTACTAGTCCCAACCCAACCCGAAAAAGCCCTCTTATAAGCATCACAATCCCAACTTCTTCTACACAGAACTTAGAGGGTATTTGAAAAGTAGCAAATGTCCTCTGTAAG
Organism: Oculatella sp. FACHB-28; assembly: GCF_014696015.1. Lineage (NCBI taxonomy): Bacteria > Bacillati > Cyanobacteriota > Cyanophyceae > Oculatellales > Oculatellaceae > Oculatella > Oculatella sp. FACHB-28. The sequence continues at coordinate 78,057 of NZ_JACJPJ010000043.1, forward strand.
GGCGCAGCATTCGGCAGATAGACTCTAAAATAGACCGAAAATTCTTGCCCAAATGCCACGCCCCTACAAACTTTTGGTTACAGATTAGACTTTTCAAACATCCTCTTACAGGAGGCAATCTGACTCCATTGCAATTGTGCAGTACGGAATACAGCAGTTTCCTACTAACACGCCGTATTTTTGATTCATTCCAAACTTCCACAAAATTAAGCAACGCCAAAGAGTATTTAGACAGTAGGGAATTTCAAAAAGAGTCTGTGATTCCCAGAAAAGTAACAAACTCTGCTGTGTAAATAAGCGCAAAACCAGAAACGAGCAAATGCAATAAGACTTTTTTCTAGATTCCCTAGAAACCCTAAGGATGAGTCATGATCAGTGTAGGAGATGTCAAGACTTACGTATAGTTACTATTAATCTTTTGCGTCGTATAGGTTGCTTTCAACCTTCTCTGCCAAACGAAAGAGAAAGTTTTAAGCCTTGGGTTAAGGGAACTTGAGCAACCTTTTGGCGTTAGTTTGATCTCTGCCGAACTGTTGATCCCCGTTGAGAAGTAGGGTGCCGTCCTGGATATTTCTACCGCAGGACAGGGATATATTCAACACAATACCTGGATAGAATCGCTCATAGCTCGAATCTCATTTCAATCTGTGCAACTAGGCGGGGGAGTCATGCAAAGTTTAACTATTCCTTCGACGACAATGTATAGCGAAGACCTGGAGCAGTTTCGGCAGCTTCAGCTTCAGCTACGCGATCGCTGGCAAGCCGTAGAGCAGTTCGACCATAACGACTGCGATATTTTGGTGATTCCCTCGCTCAGCCTGGATCAGCGGGAGCTTCTCAAGATCAAGGGAGTGCATCACTATGAAGAACGTCTGCTGTTTTCTCTGATTCGACTGCAAAATCCTTGCACTCGGCTGATCTACGTCACCTCACAGCCGATTCACCCCAGTGTGATTGAGTACTACCTCCAGCTTTTGCCAGGGGTGCCGTTTTCCCAAGCCCGCGATCGCCTCCTCCTTCTGTGCGCCTACGATTCATCCCCCCGCTCTTTGACCGAAAAGATTTTAGAGCGCCCCCGGTTAGTCGAGCGAATTCGGCAGGCCATTCGTGCAGAGCGGTCCTATATGACTTGTTTTAATGCCACGACGCTAGAACGGGATCTGGCTTTACAGCTAAATATACCGCTGCTAGGGCTTGATCCAAGTCTGCTCTACTGGGGCACCAAGAGCGGCAGTCGAGAAATTTTTGCCGAAGCTGAGGTGCCGCATCCTGATGGGAGTGATTTGGTCTGGAACCCGGCAGACTTAGCAAAAGTAGCGGTCGAACTTTGGGAACGACAGCCTGACCTAAAGCGAATGGTCATCAAGCTAAACGAAGGCTTTTCAGGGCAGGGGAATGCACTGCTTGACCTCAGACCGATTCAGCACCTTGCCCCCGGAAATGCCTCGACTGCAGAACGGGTTCAGGAAATACGCGATCGCTTTGAGTCGCTCAGCTTCCAATCGGACACTGAAACTTGGGATAACTTTAGCAGTCGCATTCCAGAATTGGGGGCGATCGCTGAAGCCTTTATCGAGGGTGAGGAAAAGCGATCGCCCAGCGTTCAAGGACGTATCACGCCTGGCGGCGAAGTTGAAATCCTCTCTACTCATGATCAGATCTTGGGCGGCCCAGACGGACAAATTTTCCTGGGATGCAGCTTCCCCGCTGATGAATCCTATCGGTTGCGTTTGCAGGAATGGGGCTGGAAAGTCGGCAAAGCCCTGGCAGCACGGGGAGCTTTAGAGCGCTACAGTGTAGACTTTATTGCCGTGCGACGGGCTGGCGACGGTGCCGCTCCGGGCGAACAGTGGGAATTTCAAGCGATCGAAATCAACCTGCGAAAAGGTGGCACTACCCATCCGTTTATGACGCTAAAACTGTTGACTAACGGGCGTTACGATCGCCCCACGGGGCAGTTTTACAATCAGCAGGGTGTGCCTAAATACTACATTGCTACTGACAACCTGCAAAAAGACCGCTATCGCGGGCTATTGCCCAGCGACCTGATGGACATCATTGCCCACCATCGTCTGCACTTTAACAGCATTACCGAGACAGGCACCGTTTTTCACCTGATGGGCTGCTTGTCAGAGTTCGGCAAAGTGGGACTGACCAGCATCGGCAACTCGCCCCAACAAGCTGAGGAAATCTACAATCGGGTAATTCAAGTCCTCGACTCAGAAACTACAGAGCAAAATAGCTATTCTAGTCATCCTTCAACCCCCATGCTGCCAATCCAATGGAACGGACGAGGAGAGGGATAAGAGTGCAAAGTTCAATCTAAAACCCTAGATCCCGTAGGGGCGTAGCATTCGGTAAGTAGTCTCTGAAATAAATCAGAGATTCTTGCCCGAATGCTACGCCCTTACAAGACATTTGTGATTTCTCAAATAGTCCTCAAGCGCTGTAGTCCTGAAGCGCCTTTACGTCCAGGGGTTGAGACTGAAGAGAGCGAATTGCCGAAGCAGTCGCTTTCGCTCCAGCAATCGTGGTAATCGTAGGAATTTTGTAGGACAGAGCAGTTCGACGGATCAGGCGATCGTCCAACTGAGCAGCTTCCCCCGCGGGCGTATTGAGAATCAGCTGAATTTTCTGGTTCTTGATCCAGTCCAGCACATGGGGGCGACCTTCGTGCAGCTTTAGCACTAGCTCTACGTCCAGTCCGTGTTCCTGCAAGGTTTGCCGGGTGCCTGCGGTAGCGACCACTTCTAAGCCGAGTTCCATCAGATCGCGGACAACGGGCACAGCCGCAGTTTTGTCGCGATCGTTCATTGAGACAAAGACGGTGCCGCTGAGGGGAAGGCGTTGACCTGCACCGAGTTCAGCTTTGGCAAAGGCTTTGCCAAAGTCAGTGTCGATGCCCATAACTTCTCCTGTCGATCGCATTTCTGGACCAAGAATGGTGTCGGTGCCAGGGAATTTCTCAAACGGCAGCACTGCTTCTTTGACTGAAATGTGTTGGGGAATTACTTCTTCTGTGAAGCCCAAAGACTCCAGAGTTTCGCCTGACATCACCTGCACCGCAATTTTGGCCAGGGGTACACCGATCGCCTTTGAGACAAAGGGAACGGTGCGAGAGGCGCGGGGATTTGCTTCCAGGATGTAAACCTGTTCGCCCTGCACGGCAAACTGAATGTTCATTAAGCCAATTACCTTGAGGGCTTTGGCAAGCTGCACTGTCCAGGTGCGAATGGTATCCAGGGCAACGGGGTGGAGTGAGATTGTAGGAATAGAGCAGGCAGAGTCGCCAGAGTGAATCCCTGCTTGCTCGATGTGCTCCATCACGCCGCCGATCACGACCTGTCCGGTTTGGTCAGCGATCGCATCCACATCCACCTCGATCGCGTTTTCTAAAAATCGGTCAATCAAAATGGGGTGATCTGGCTCAACCTGAACCGCATAGGTCATGTAGCGTTCCAGGTCAGCATCAGAGTAGACAATTTCCATTGCCCGTCCGCCCAACACATAGCTAGGACGCACGACAACCGGGTAGTTGATTTGCTGAGCAATGCGTACCGCTTCTTCGTAGCTGCGGGCAAGTCCGTTAGGGGGTTGCTCAATACCCAGTTCGCGCAAAATTTTCTCAAATCTTTCGCGGTCTTCTGCTGTGTCGATCGAGTCAGGGGAAGTACCCCAAATTTTTGTGGGAACAGATGGCTTCCCTTCTATCGATTCTGCGTCAGTCGATTCCAGGTAGCTCTGTAACGGAACTGCCAGTTTCAGCGGCGTTTGTCCGCCAAACTGAATGATTACGCTTTCGGGATGCTCGGCTTCAATGATATTAAGGACATCCTCTTTGGTCAGTGGCTCAAAGTAGAGGCGATCGCTCGTGTCATAGTCAGTCGAAACGGTTTCAGGGTTGGAATTCACCATGATGGTTTCAAACCCTTTGGCACGCAGGGCGTAAGAGGCATGACAGCAGCAATAGTCAAACTCAATTCCTTGACCAATGCGGTTCGGACCGCCGCCCAAGATCATCACCTTGCGCCGATCAGAGGGCAGCACTTCTGACTCGGTGTTGAGCGTAGTGTTATGGGTTTTAAGCTGATTGGCTAGCGCTTCGTCTAGCGTCAGTGCCTCAAAGCTACTCTCATAGGTGGAGTAGTAGTAGGGCGTGAGCGCCTCAAATTCGGCGGCACAGGTATCCACTGTCTTATAAACGGGGATCACGCCAAGCTGCTGACGATAGCTACGCACTTCGTCTTCAGTAGTTTTGGTTGCGTAGGCGATTTGGCGATCGCTAAAGCCCTGTTGCTTAACGGCATAAAGCTGGTCTTTAGTCAAGTCTTTTAGGGGCGATCGCTTCAAAAACTTCTCCGTTTCCAGCAGTTCTTGGAGCTTGGTTAAGAACCAGGGGTCAATGCAAGTTAGCTCGTAGATTTCCTCAGCGCCCATGCCCATCAGCATTGCATGGCGCACGGTGAAAATCCGTTCAGGGTTTGGAGTACGCAGTCCGGCGCGGATTTGCTCCAGGCTAGGTAGCTTTTCGGCGCGATCGCAGCCCCAGCCTGCCCGACCTGTTTCAAGCGATCGCAGCGCCTTTTGGAATGATTCTTGGAAGGTGCGACCGATCGCCATTGCTTCACCCACCGACTTCATCTGCGTCGTCAAGACCGGATTGGAGCCAGGGAATTTTTCAAAGGCAAAGCGAGGAATTTTGGTGACCACGTAATCAATCGTCGGCTCAAAGCTAGCAGGCGTTTTACGGGTAATGTCATTTGGAATTTCGTCCAGCGAGTAGCCCACTGCCAGCTTTGCTGCAATTTTGGCAATTGGGAATCCGGTTGCCTTCGAGGCAAGGGCAGAACTGCGGGATACACGCGGGTTCATCTCAATCACGATCACTTCACCCGTGACCGGATTCACCGCAAACTGAATGTTGGAGCCACCCGTTTCAACGCCGATCTCCCGAATGATCTTGATTGAGGCATCCCGCAATCGCTGATATTCCTTGTCGGTCAGGGTTTGAGCCGGGGCAACGGTAATCGAGTCACCCGTATGAATGCCCATCGGGTCAAGGTTTTCGATCGAGCAAATGATCACGACGTTGTCTGCCAAGTCGCGCATCACTTCTAATTCATATTCCTTCCAGCCCAAAAGCGACTGCTCAATCAGAATTTGGGAAACGGGACTGGCATCCAGACCAGACTGGGAAATTTCCTCGAATTCTTCTTGGTTGTAGGCAATACCGCCACCAGAGCCGCCCATCGTAAAAGCGGGACGAATGATCAGGGGGTAGGTGCCGATTTCAAGGGCGATCGCCTTTGCTTCAGCCATCGTCTCTGCTAACCCAGACGGACAGACCGCAACCCCGATTCGCCCCATTGCTTCCTTAAACAGCTTGCGGTCTTCTGCCATCTCGATCGCAGGCAGCTTTGCACCGATTAGCTCAACCTTATATTTGTCTAAGACTCCAGTTTTTGCCAGCGTCACTGCCAAGTTGAGCGCCGTTTGTCCGCCCATGGTTGGTAGCAGTGCATCGGGGCGCTCTCGGGCAATCACCTTTTCTAACAGATCTGGCGTGAGCGGCTCAATATAAGTCCGGTTAGCCGTCTCTGGGTCAGTCATGATCGTGGCTGGGTTTGAATTTACCAGCACAACTTCATAGCCCTCATCTCTTAAGGCTTTACAGGCTTGGGTTCCAGAATAATCAAATTCGCAGGCTTGCCCAATCACAATCGGGCCAGAGCCAATCAATAGAATCTTGTGTAAGTCGTTACGGCGTGGCATAGGGGCACCAGAAAGGTCATGGCTGGTAAATCCCACCTATTGTAGAGGTTTTCAACTAAATCGTTTTGAATCAGATGATTCAAGTTTCTTAGCTTTGCTAAAAAAGTAGGACTGCAACATCTAGATCTCTGCTATTATCGGGGTCGCAAGCTTTCGAGGAGGCTGAAACCATGCCAATGGCGGTCGGCGTGATTCAAACAGATGGGTTTCCGGCAGTGCTAGCGGCAGCCGATGCGATGGTCAAGGCGGCGCGGGTAACGCTGGTTTATTATGGTTTGGCTGAACGGGCACAGTTTATTGTGGCAATTCGAGGCAGCGTTTCTGAGGTGAAGCCTGCAATCGCCGCTGGGGTTGAAGCTGGAAATAAGGTTAAGGATGGTCTCGTCCTTTCGCACTACATTGTGCCAAATCCACCCGAAAACATTGAGTCCGTTTTGCCGATCGCTTTTACGGATGAAGTCGAGCAATTCCGCGTTTAGCCCGTCTAGGCAAAGCTGAAACTGATCGCTTTACCTCAGCAATTTCAGAGCGAAGGCTCGTACAATTAATCTTGAATTACAGTCATTCATTTACGTATTTACGAGGAAGGGATCAGCGATGCCAGTTGCGGTTGGGTCACTAGAAACAAAAGGCTTTCCGGCGGTGCTTGCAGCGGCAGACGCAATGGTGAAAGCAGGGCGGGTCACGTTAGTCGGCTACCTGCGAGCAGGAAGCGCTCGGTTTACGATCAATATTCGCGGAGATGTCTCTGAAGTCAAAGCTGCAATGGATGCGGGCATCGTAGCCGCGGAGCAGTGCTATGGCGGCACCTTAGAATCTTGGGTGATCATTCCCCGTCCCCACGAAAACGTAGAAGGGGTGTTGCCGATCGCCTACACCGAAGCGGTTGAGCAATTCCGTGACTCGGTTGAGCAACCTAGACGACTTCCTGGTAACGGAGGACTCAGAGCTCAGTAGATAGAAATCGCTGACTCTGTGTCACTGCAAAACTCCTAACCCAGCAAACTAAGCCTGCCACCCCAGTAGGTTGGGTGCAGCAAAGCGGAACCCAACATTCCCCTAAATTCTGTTGGTTTACACATCTGCTTTGCCCAACTTACCGGCTAATAGCTGCATGGATAGGGCTAAGTTGTGGCCCCGGCTAACGCAATTCTTATTTGAAGTAGGAGTAATGCGGTTTCAAGGGACATTATTCCTATTTGAAACGGCAATGATGCAGTTTTAAGTGACACCATTCTGATCTGAAGTGACAACGATGTAGTTTCAAGGGACATCATTCCTACTTGAAATGACAATGGTGCAACTTAAAGTGAGGTGATTCCCACTCCAAGTTGGAATGATGCAGTTCTCAGTGAGATGATTCTCACTTGAAATGGCGATCGCCCTATCTTAAACAACGAGGTTCTCATCGTCAGGGTGGGGAGGTGCGTCTTCTTGAGCATAATTTGATGCAGGTTAAAATCGCCTACTAGTAGGACTCTGGCTTCTACCTTCTTCTGCTAAAACTGGAAGAATTTGAATGAGTGCTACGCCTGTTCTTTGAGGAGCTTCACCTATGCCTCCTGCCCAAAACGTTTCCGGGAAGCCGGTTCCCGACCTTCAGCCGTTAAAGATTTTGCTGGTTGAGGATGATCCGGTGATGCGGCTAGGAATGGAGCAGTTTTTGGAGGATTGCCCTCAGTTCACGGTGGTGGGTCAGGCGGAAGATGGCTATCGAGCGGTAGAGGCTGCGTTTAAGCTCAACCCCGATCTGGTGCTGATGGATATTGGATTGCCTTACCTGGACGGCATTGCAGCAACTCAGCAGATTAAAGCAAAGTTGCCTGAGATGCGAATCGTTATGTTTACTTCTCACACAGATGACACCGAAATGATTGCTGCCCTCTCCAGTGGGGCAGATGCCTATTTTGTGAAGGGTACGAGTTTAGACCAGCTCAAGGTGGCGATCGCCTGTGCCCGTGAAGGTGGGGCCTATCTCGATCCGCAAATTGCCCACCACGTGGTTGAATATCTCAAGCCCGCTCCGCCTACGGTGAGCAATGCCCAGTTTTCAGAGCGAGAAATTGAAGTACTGCGGCTGATTGTAGACGGCAAAAGCAATCCTGAAATTGCAGGTGAGCTTTATCTCAGTCTCAGTACCGTCAAAGCTCACGTTCGCACCATCATGAATAAGCTAGCTGTAGATGACCGGATCAAGGCAGCGGTTGCCGCATTGCGATCGGGGTTAGTGTAATTCGACATGACACCTATCCAGGTTATTGGCATCGGGCTAGACGGCGCAGCAGGACTCCCTGACTCAGTGCAAAAGCTGATCCAACAAGCCACCCTGCTAGTCGGCAGCGATCGCCACCTCAGCTACTTTCCCCACCACCCCGCCCAGCGTCTCATCCTGGGAGACTTCCATCAGGCGATCGCCACCCTCCGCACCCTCCTCCCTTCCCCTGTCCCCCTGTCCCTAGCCCCTAGCCCCTTAATCGCTATCCTCGTCTCCGGCGATCCCCTCTTCTTCGGGCTCGGTCGCCTGCTGCTAGCAGAACTACCGCCCGACCAAATTACCTTTCACCCGCATCTCAGTTCCGTGCAGCTTGCCTTCAGTCGGGTCAAAGTTTCCTGGCAGGACACAGAACTGATCAGCGCGCATGGGCGATCGCTTGAGCAACTCACCCAGGCATTGCAGCAGGGCAAATCCAAAATTGCTGTGCTAACCGATCCTAAGAATACGCCTGGGGCGATCGCCCGGCTGCTATTAGCGCTGGACTTGCCCAGCGAGTATGAGATTTGGGTGTGTGAAAACCTGGGAGGCAACGAGGAACGCATTCAAACCCTCCCCGCAAACGAGTTAGCTGAGAAGGATTTTGCGCCCCTGAATGTAGTTGTGCTGCTCCGCACCGATCGACAGAAAGCTCTAACTTTGGAACAGTTACCTGCCTTGGGACTGCCCGATCAGAGTTTTTTCAGCTTTGGCGATCGCCCTGGATTGATGACTAAGCGTGAAATTCGGCTGCTGGTTTTGGGCGAACTAGCACTGCGACCGGGGCAGGTAATCTGGGATATTGGCGCGGGCACGGGCTCTGTCTCCATTGAGATTGCTCGCCTGTTTCCGCAGTCGCAGATCTACGCAATTGAGCAAACCGCTGCTGGAACCGCCCTAATTCAGCAAAATTGCGATCGCTTTCAGGTGAGAAACATTACCTCAATTCACGGCAGCGCTCCCGATGCACTGCAAAACCTGCCAAACCCAGACCGTATCTTTGTCGGCGGCAGTGGCGGTAACCTGAGCGAAATTCTTGATCTTTGCACCCAACGGCTAGCCCCTAAAGGCGTTCTGGTGCTTGCCTTAGCGACGCTAGAACGTCTCACTACGGCTTTGCTATGGCGGGATCAACTTCCCCAGGCAAAATGCTGGCAGCATCATTTGCTGCAGGTGCAGCTTTCTCGCTCGGTGCCAGTTGGGTCGTTAACCCGATTTACGCCACTCAACCCGGTGACGCTGCTTACGCTAAGCCAAACTCCCATAGAATAGCCCCTGTGGCTAACAAAAATAAAACTCCCATCACTCCAGCTAGCGGTTTGCCGCCTAACCCAGTAAGCCAGGTTGAACCGCTTCCGGTGTAAGCGATCGCCTCCATTGCATCCAGGCTAGCGATCGCCCAAATCCATCCAGCATGAAGTCCACAGGCTAAGCCCAAACTGCCACCATCCACCCATCGCGCCAGCACCAGCACCATTCCCATCAGCCACAGTCCTGGCAGTTGAGGAATATTTTCTTTGCCCTCCCAAACTAGATGTAGCAGCGCAAAAATTAGGCTGGCGATCGCCCCTGCCATCCAGACAGAGTAGTCCTGCTGAAGCTGGTTAATCAGAAACCCACGAAAAATTAACTCTTCTGTAACGCTCACCCACAATCCCAGGAGCAAAGTCGGCAGCAATAGCTGAAGCAAAGCAGTGGCAGCATGACTGCCTTCCGCCTTAGTTTGAATTGGGCGCTGCCAGCGTAGCCAACCTAGAGCTTGCTGAACCACAAATAGAATCGCTAAACCCAATACCCCCAGCAACCACCCCAACCCTACTGAACCCAGTACCGATGGATTCCAGGACAAGCCGTAATCGGTGAACGATGTCCCCTCTAAATGGGCTGCCCCCCACAAAATTGCAGGTGCTAGCAGGTAAAGCGAGGCTAGCAGAGGCAGCTTTTGCGAGGGGACAAGGGGTTTTGGAGGATGCCAGTGAAGCGCGATCGCTAGCGGTATCGCAATGGGTAGCCAAGCGATCGCCCAGGTGAGAAAGAAAATGAAGATCTTTAGCAGCGCAGGGGCTTTAGTCAAAACTGCAAAGCTCATACCGAACAGCCTAGAACTTTCGAGCAAAAGTCGGGAAAGGGTGTACCAAAACAAGACGAATTGGATACAGATTGCTCAACGGCATGAGCCTTCATGCATATTTCTGATGTGAACGGTCATGCGTAGATTTAGATTTGAACGGTAATTTCTCCAAGTATTAATGATTAGCTTACTTATCTACTTATTTATCTTGAGAGGATTACAGCCCAAAGTTGGTCTTGACAAACCACGATCAAAGCATTCGCTTTTTAGAGATCTTCATCCTCATCCAGGTCAATCGAACCATTTCTATCACTGTCAATCTGAATGAGGTGAATGTGCTTGTAGCCTAACTTAATCTCAAACTCATCACCGGGCTTTAATCCCATTTTTTCGGTATAAGTTGCACCAATAACTATCTGACCATTCTTATGAACACTGACTCGATAGGTTGGTTCTCGACCCCGTCCATCTTTTGTACCCTCTGCACTCAAAGGAGTTCCTTTGGCTGCTAGTACGGCTTCAAAAAAATCTGCAAGATTAACGCGGGTCTGGTTATTTTTGCCAACTGTATAGTATCCGCACCGTCTCGCTTTTTCTCGACGAGGCAAGTGGGAAAGTTCTTTTACTTTTTGAAGTAGCGCTTTTCCGGTTAAAGGAGCCGTTACAGTTTCAGTCATCTTCTTTAAGGTGTCCTTTCAGACTTCAAGATAGCAAATTAGAGCTAATGCCAACCTTTTCTATATAAAAATATAGCCCTAAAGGTCACTGATATGACAAGAATTTACTGAAGAACCTAAACAATAGACTAGTTAAACATCATGCTCTGCTTAAAGCCTATGCAAAATCTGAAAGACTAATTTAGGAGTATCGGGATTGACTTAACCCTATATTGCTAAGTTGGAGTTTTCATCGCGTTTCTTAGCAGTGTGCATTGCTAATTAAGCTAAGGTACTTATTGCCAATCTTCCTAATCTCAGCCATAGAGATCTGTATGTCAAATCCATGGGGCAAAATTTGGAGGTTAACCAATATCAGAAGTAGATCAGATAGTTGATTTGAATCCTAAGAGCGATTGAAAGTCGATACATGATTACTGAGAACTGTCAACTCCAAAAAGCAAAAAAGCCATGTAAAGACTAGATGTTGTACTCATTTACTTCCCCTCATGCTGGTAGCAATCCTGGGAAGTTTATCAAGGCATTCGCTCTCCAATGACGTGATTTCACAAACCATCTGACTCAGAAATTGCGTAGGGGTTGGTTCTAAATAAGCGGTGATTGTAAGTAGCGTAATCTTTACCTAGACACTCGCAATCCTTACCCTGATCTCGCTACCTAAGTTGGATTGTATCGGTGTTGTTTTGCGGTTGGTAGTGATAAATACGAAAGGGGGATCCTTCAGAAAACGATTGTGGGAGGTTGTGGTCAAGGCGTTTTTGGCTGCTCTCTTTCATTATCCCGCCGCGCATTAGGTGAAGTTATTCTCCTTGTCAAAGGAGTTTCAAGGAGTTTCGGCTTAGACTATAGATATAGAGGCACTGACTGATCCCCACAAAAGATTGCATCAGTGCTGAGTATCAAGAGTCTGGAATTTGCTTTGACTATGCAAGTTTTGTTTAAAGTGGTTCGGCAGGAGTTAGACGGCACTCCACGAATCCAAACTTACGAATTAGAAGTTGAACCTGGCAATACGGTTTTAGATTGTCTGAATCGAATTAAGTGGGAACAGGACGGTACTTTGGCGTTTCGGAAGAACTGTCGCAACACAATTTGTGGCAGTTGTGGAATGCGAATTAACGGTCGGTCTGCCCTAGCCTGTAAGGAAAATATTGGTAGCGAAATTGCTCGGTTGCAACAAATCCAAGCGTCTGCAACTTCGAATCATGGGTCTGAACTTCCAACAATCACGGTTGCCCCAATGGGAAATATGCCCGTGATCAAAGATTTGGTAGTGGATATGCAGAGCTTCTGGGATAACCTCGAGGCGGTTGAGCCGTATGTCAGCACTAAGGCGCGACAGGTTCCAGAACGTGAGTTTTTGCAAACCCCAGAAGAGCGCGATCGCCTAAATCAAAATGGCAACTGCATTCTCTGTGGAGCCTGCTATTCAGAATGCAATGCGCGCGAGGTGAATGCAGATTTTGTTGGGCCTCATGCGCTGGCAAAAGCGGCTCGAATGGTGGCTGACTCCAGGGATGACCAGACGGAAGCTCGGCTAGAAAACTACAACCAGGGTACTCATGGAGTGTGGGGCTGTACACGCTGCTATTACTGCAATGCGGTTTGCCCGATGGACGTTGCGCCAATGGATCAGATTGGCAAAATCAAACAGGAAATTTTAGACCGCAAGGATGAGCGCAGTAGCCGTTCGGTGCGGCACCGCAAGGTTTTGATTGATTTGGTGAAGCAGGGCGGCTGGATTGACGAGCGCCAGTTTGGACTAAAAGTAGTTGGTGATTCGTTTAGGGACTTGCGAGGTTTAGCTAGCCTTGGACCTTTGGGCTTGCGGATGCTAGTTCGAGGAAAGTTTCCTTTAGAATTTGAGCCATCTGAAGGGGCAGCAGAGGTGCGATCGCTAATCGAATCTGTGCAAAATCTGGAGTCGCAGTCAAACTAGCAACAGCCCTTTAGAATCCTTTAGTGGATTAGCATTTCTTACGAATGCTCAAAATTCCTATTCTGAATGACTCAATTCCTATGACTTCTGAAAAAATCACACCCACACCCGAAGTTACTCCAGATTCCACAGCCGAAACGGCTGTCCAGCCTGAGCCTGGCTTCGGCTGGACACCCTATGCTGAACGGATCAATGGGCGATTTGCCATGATCGGGTTCTTTGCGCTACTGATTTTGGAGCTGCTTACTCGCGAAGATTTCTTTACCTGGCTGGGGCTACGCTAGCGCACTGTGAGGGTATAGCGCCCTTGACCGTTGGCATCGTAGGCATTGGCGATCGCCCGGTAGGTACCCGTTTGGGGTAGCGTAACTCTAATTTCAGAGTTGCGGCACTCTGGCGTTTGTTGCTGGCACCGATCGTCATTTTGTTCGAGTGGTTCGCCCTGCTCGTTCACCAGGATCAGATAGGTGTCAAATTCTGTACTCTCCATCGTGACTGTCACCGTCTGCCCCTGCGTTGCGCGAAAAACATGTTCGCGGTAGAGGCTATTGTCAGATAGCGTTGGTCCACCAGGGCTCAGTACCCCTTGCTCTTGCAAGATTACGCCGGATGGGGTGGGTTGCTGTTGCTGTCGAGGCTGTTGTCCTTGGACGGTCGGTTGCCCCGCTTGCGGTTGAGGGGTTGACCCAGCCGAAGCTACGCGCAATTCATAATCTCCTGATTCCCCTGCGGCATAGGAGTTTGCCAGGATTGTATAAGTTCCGTTAGCTGGCAAAGTCGTTGCTAGCCTAGCGTTGGTACCGCCAGCACTGTCGTCATCTTGAGTCAGATCGCTACCATCGGGTGCCAGCAAGATCAGGTAAGCATCCAATTGGTTGCTACTCATTGTGATTTCAATCTGCTGTCCGGCTCTGCCTTCAAAGGTGTAAAGGTTGAAGTAGCTATTGTCTACTGGTAAGACGTTGCTGCCGTCGCCTAGATTACCCCTAACAATTGGACCGTTGACTGCGATCGCCTCAGGCGGACGATTAATTTGGGGGCGGTTGGTTTGAGCAACAGTGGGGGCACTTCCTTCTCGCACTGCTGTGAGGAATGGCTGAACGCGATCGACTGAAATGGCAAACCCAATGCCGATATTTCCCGCAGTGCTACCCGTTGTAAAAATGGAGGTGTTAACTCCAACCAATTCTCCTCGGTTATTCAGGAGTGGTCCGCCAGAGTTGCCGGGGTTAATTGCTGCGTCAGTTTGAATCAGTCCCCGATCCTGGTCAATTCGACTGACAATACCCACTGTAAAAGTATTTTGAAACTGTCCAAAGGGGTTGCCGATCGCAAAGGCTCTTTGTCCAACGCGTACAGAGCCAGAGTTAGCCAACCTTAAGTAGGGCAAATTGCTCTGTCCTCGTAATCGAACTGCGGCTAAGTCTAATCCCTCTTCCCCAAACGCAATAACATCGCCCTGAACCTCTCTACCGTCCGACAAACGCACTGTCACCGTACGGCTACCTGCCACAACGTGGGCATTGGTCAGAATCAGTCCGTCTGGGCTAATGATGCTGCCACTACCTGAACCGTCTCCTGCATTTACAGAAACAACCGCTGGACTTGCCGTTTCATAGACCCGAACGTTGGTGTCTTCTTCCACATCTTGAGCCAGCGCTTGGTTGGAGCCGGACTGACCCAAGTTAGTAACGTTCAGCAGGTCAACCGGAACAAATGCATCAAGGGTGGTGAGACCAATGGCAGTTCCTGCTGCGATGATTCCTGATGTGGCTACACGGCTGAGGAGTTTGATGTTCATGCTGGAATTGTGGTGCAACTGCTAGGGAACAGATTTCAAAGAGCTATTCAGGAGATACCTGATGGCGATCGCCGATTCCGTTTATCCGATACCTTCTTCATCCTTCTATTTTGGCTATCCGGGATAGGGTTGGGTAGGGTTTGTGTGACAGCTATCGCTGTTGCAATGAAGATTTAAATAAGAAATAATCTTCCAGCACGAATCACTTTTTGAGGCGTAATACCAACTCAAAAATTAGGGTTACAGATGGGAGGGTACCCCGCGTCGCGGGGTGCCCTCCCATCTAGAGAAATGTTATAAGTGCTAGCGTACAGATCAAATTCGAACCTCCTCTAACCTCAGCGGGGATTCATGGGAATGTCTAGGGGATCGCCAGCACGGGTATAAATTAAGATGTCCCACTGCCCCTGAGCGTTGGATTCAAAGGCGATAGTGCTGCCATCAGCGCTAATGCTGGGGTTACGAACTTCAGCTTTAAGAGCGTTGGTGAGACTGCGAAGCTGATACAGTTGGCGATCATACAGATAAATATTAGATTCGCCCTGCCGATTCCCTGCAAAAACAATGTAGCGACCATCTTCAGAAATGTCTGGATCGGCAACAGTCATATCTAGACTGTTGAGTTCAGGTAAGTCGAGCAATTGCCGCCCGATTAGGTCATACACATAGACATCTTGACTGCCTGCTCGGTCTGAGACAAAAACAAGATGTCTGCTAGCAGCTTTAGGAGATAGTTCTGCATAGGGGCTGTTGAGGCTGCGTCCGTTGGGGTCAAAGGGAAAGCTGAGATAGTGTGGGCCTGAACAACCAATCAGCAGAGCAGACAGGGCGATCGCCAAAACTAAAATCGCTAAAACAGATCTCACAGCAGCAGGTTTCACAGGAGCAAGACGGAGGGGGCAAGGCGGAGCGGGACAAGGAGGAATTGCGGTTTAATTCTCTGATTTCACTCTACAGAACATCTAGCTCAACTCTTGTGCCTCGATCAATCACTTCAATATCCCACTGTCCGTTGCTGCCCGTCTCAAAGGTAATGTAGCGTCCGTTAGGGCTAATGCTCGGGTGTCTCACCCAGCCTCGGTAGCCAGCCGTGAGAACCTGGACTTGTTCGGTAACGCGGTCATATAGCTCAATATCGGCTCTACCGCGATCGCTTGCAACGTACACAATGTAGCGGGCTGTGTTGCTAACGCCGGGGTTTTCGGCGATCGCATCCGGGCGATTTAACCGAGGCAAATCGACAAATTCCTGACTTTTCAAGTCAAACAGCAGAAGACTGCGAGTACCGTTTCGGTTAGATACGTAAGCAATAAATTGCCTATTGCCGCTTAAGGCTGGTTGCTCATCGGTATACAGGCTGTTCAAACCATTTAAGGAGTCATCAGCCCAAGCTACATCTTGTTGGCAGTTAATAAGAAAAGTGAACAGGATCAAGCCAATGCTTAACCCTATCCACTGCTGAAAGCGCTTGAAAATGCCAAAATGCCTGACCACTTGAGGAGCTAGCGTTTAGTTGTCGCTAATCATAATCACGTGGATTATCCTGGTCTTCGCTGGTGTAGTCAATTGGCTGATAGTCAACGTAGTCAGAGGGCGATCGCTCTGACTCAACTCGACTGCGGCGAGGCGCATCTTGAGGAGGGCGGGTTCTTCTGGGTCTTGAAGATGGGGGAGAATCGGAACTGCGGCTAGGACGACTGCTGCGAATCGGTTTGTCCTCTGTATCACCCCAGTACTCGTCTACATCAGGACGGCGGGACACTGGACGCTCGGTTCCACTAGAGGGAGGACGACGGCGACGAGGGCGGCTTGACGCATCACTGTAAGGGTCACCAGAACCGAGGCGATCGCTGCTGCCTCGGCTGGATGGACGACGACGCACTTCCTCACCGTATTCGTCATTTGGGCGAGCATCGCGTGTGCCTCTGATCCGGCGGGTGATAGGCCGAGGTTCTTCATCTAGGGCATCCAGTTCGTCTAACTCAGCCCGATAAACTCGGCTCACAGGACGATCATCATCGACAACAGGCGTTGTGCGCTTTGCCTGCTCTGTGGCGACAGCCCGCAGACGAATGCTCTCAACCGCAAAGAAAATGGCAGAACCCGTCAGCATAAACTGACCAAACTGCAAAATCGGGTCTTGCCGCCAGCCATTGAAGAACAGAATGCCACCGCAAACCAGCGCCACTGCTGCAAAGAAAATGTCATGATCTCGCGCCAAGTTAGGGCGCACCGAACGCAGGAAATAAAGCCCTACGCCTGAGAGGGCCAAACCAACCCCCACAAGGCTACTTGCGTTTGAGATGATGTTGACCGTTGCTAGCGTCGGGGTAATCATGCTGTTCAAACCCAGCCCAGCATCCACCATTGCAGTTCTCCGTAAGTATGTCCTAATCCTAAGCGACTTTTAGTTAAATCGATTTGCTTGTTTAACCAATTCGCTTGTTGATTTTGTAATGATCTCTACTCTAACCGAATCGCTGACTGACCTAAGTCTTTCAGCCAAACCGCTACAAGCATTAACTAGCCAAGCTAAATGAGGATACTGCTCTGTGTCAAGACTACCTAGACACTAAAACTTCAGGAGTTGGGTTAGAAGTTTATCTAAACAGTCCTAAAAGTCATGCGGAAGCTTAGATCTACAAAGCCAGGGATTTTCAGAATCAAATGACTTCTACTCTGAAAATCTCTGGCTCTGCTCAATTCACAAACCTGAGTCAAATAACCTCATCCGACTAAGAGCGCTGGATCTTGTCTCTTTGGCTAATGAAGATCAGGGCAACGGTTGCTGGAATAATGATGATGACTGCTCCTGCAAGCAGGCTGTATAGGAAATTTGCTAAAGATGGTGTCATGAGTTTTGATCCCCAAATTTGGAAGGCTATTTCATTAATAATCTTATCGGGCTGTTAATCCTTTGAGAAGTCTATTTGGCTTTAGATTTTACTGCAATTCTAAGTTGGAGCAGGTCTAAAGCCGCGTTCGAGGGGCGGTAGAATATGAATAGACTCGGTTACAAAGCTTAATTTTTAGCACCTATGACCTCTGTTGCAATCGCCAATTGGGTTTTGGCTCCTCTGTTGGGGCTGCTGATTTTGTTGTTCATTATTCGCATCGTCTTGACCTGGTATCCTCAAGCCGAACTGAATCGGATGCCATTCATTCTGGTGGCTTTGCCCACAGAACCTTTTTTGATCCCACTGCGTAAGCTTGTGCCTCCTTTAGGTGGAGTAGACATCACCCCTATTATTTGGGTTGGAATTTTTAGTCTGCTGCGTGAAATTTTGCTGGGGCAGCAGGGGCTACTGACGATGATGGCTTACTGAGGCAATTTCCAGGCAGGAAATTACTGCAAGACTGAAAATGCTTGAGTTCTAGCGGGTTAGGGGCAAAGCGTTCGATCAAAATGTCGGTCATTGCACTGAATCTTGACCGAATGCTTCGCATCCACAGACTTACTTTTCAGGGGGACGCATCATTTGCTCAACAAAGTTGGTGTAGATCTTGCCTTGCCCAAATTCGGCAGTTTCCAGAATTTTTTGGTGAAAGCCAATCGTGGTGGGTAAACCTGTGATCGCGCATTCTCGTAAGGCTCGCTTCATTCGTTGAATTGCGGCAGGGCGATCGGGTCCCCAGACAATCAGCTTGCCAATCAACGAGTCATAGTAGGGCGGAATTTCGTAGTCGGTATAAACATGGGAATCAATTCGCACGCCGGGACCGCCAGGAGGCAAATAGCCGCTAATGCGTCCGGGGTGCGGACGAAAGTTGTAGTCAGGATCTTCAGCATTGATGCGGCACTCGATCGCATGTCCGCGAAATACCACCTGCTCCTGTGTCAGACGTAGCTTTTCTCCCTGGGCGACGCGAATTTGCTCAGCAATTAGATCTAAGCCAGTAATCATCTCGGTGACGGGATGCTCAACCTGAATGCGGGTGTTCATCTCCATGAAATAAAAATGTCCCGATTGGTCAAGCAGAAATTCGATAGTGCCTGCACCCGTGTAGTTGATCGCTTGAGCGACCCGGACAGCAGCAGATCCCATTTTTTCGCGCAGTTCTGCGGTGAGAGCAGCGCTGGGAGCTTCTTCTAGCAGCTTTTGGTGCCGTCGCTGAATGGAACAGTCTCGCTCTCCCAGGTGAATGGCGTTGCCGTAGCTGTCAGCAAGAATTTGAAACTCGATGTGACGGGGTCGTTCGATGAATTTTTCTAGATAAACGCCGGGGTTACCAAAAGCGGCATCCGCCTCACCCTGAGCCGCTAGAAAAGATTTCACTAATTCGCTTTCATCTCGAACTAGACGCATTCCGCGACCGCCACCGCCCGCTGTTGCTTTAATGATGACGGGATAGCCAATTTTGTTGGCGATCGCCAAGGCTTCCTGATCATCGGTTAGCAGCCCATCACTTCCGGGTACAGTAGGCACACCAATCCGCTGCATCGTTTCTTTTGCAGTTGATTTGTCGCCCATTGCCCGCATTGCTTCAGGGGAAGGACCGATAAAGGCAATCTGGTGATCGGCGCAAATTTCAGCAAAACGGGCGTTTTCTGCCAAAAAACCATAGCCCGGGTGGATCGCAGTAGCGTTGCGAGTCAGGGCTGCGGCAATAATATTGGGAATATTCAAATAGCTTTTGCTGCTGGGAGGCTCACCGATGCAGACCGCCTCATCTGCCAGCTGAACATGTAACGCATTGCGATCGATTGTGGAGTGAACGGCAACGGTGGCAATTCCCATCTCTTCGCAGGTACGAAGGATGCGAAGGGCAATTTCCCCACGGTTGGCAATCAAAATTTTGGAAAAACGCATCTTCCAGCTTTAGCGGGTGAGGGTCAGGCGAGACAAACTTTTCCGAGTCACCCTGGGAAGTCATGCTTCAGCGAAATGACGAAGGCATCTAGCCACTCAAATGTTTAGAGACAGGGATCGGAAGTCCGTAACCAGTAGTTAATCCTATCATGCGGCAGACACCGCTTGTAGCTTGTCTTACCACCAGGCTTAAAGCAACTTGGGGAGGTTAATTTTTCGCAGGCTAGTCTACGAAAAATTAACCTCCCCAAATAGTTTTTAGGATAGGAGCTTAGAGCTTGATGAGTTAGTCAGCAGTTGCCAACTCGGTGCTGCCGCGACCGCGACGACGGGTGAGGCTGTTAAACAGCATTTGACCGATCGCCTTAATCAGGTTGCCTTCAAGTTCCTGGAAGACTTTCATATTCATGCCGAAGGTGGCATTTGCTTCGTCAACAATGCGATCGGCAGTCGCCTCGTCCACGGGCAATTCATCCATTGCCTGACGATATTTTGCTTTGAACTGCTTTTCGTCAGGAATGTCTTTGAATTCGTAGAAAGCGGTTCCTTCACCGTTGCTCAGGTTCATGCCACGCTGGGCAATGCCTTTGAGGATTTGACCGCCTGACAGGTCACCCAGGTAGCGGGTGTAGGAATGTGCTACGAGTAGCTCAGGCTGCGTTGCAGAGACCTGACGAATATGCTCTACATATGCTTTAGCCGCAGGGGTCGGAGCAATTTGGTCGCGCCAGTTGTTTCCGTAGTAAAAGTGCAGGTCGCGCTCCAGACTTTCCTTGCGATTTAGCTCTGGGAAATGGATTTTAGAAACGATTGGATGCTGCTGATGGCGCTCCATTTCTTCTTCCATTGCCGAGTAGACAAAATAGAGGTCGGCGACCAGCTTTCGGTAGGAGTTCTTTTCTACAACTCCTTTGAGAAAGCACTTCACAAAGCCGACGTTCTCAGCCATTGTATGGGCCTTTTTGGTGCCCTCTCGCAGCTTGGTTGCTAAATTACTGGTCATTATTAAAGTCCTACTAATCCCAACATTAAATTTGCCTGCTGGAGTGCCGAAGCTTAACAAGGCTACTTAACAATGCTAAGAAACAATGTTAAAAAGCTTCCCAAATTGTTAGAGTAATCCGATTTGATGAGAGATTTTGTTAAAAATTCTTACGCGACAATTCTTGCTAGCCACACAACCTTGTTGGCTTCATGCTTGTCGGCTTCATAAGTAGTTTGTGAGAACACCTGTCCGGCGGTAAGGTGTTCTCACAAACTGCTTAGAGCTAGCACCTTACATGATGGTGATGTCGTTAAAGTCAGAGTTAGCGAGTCGTTCGCGTAAAGTTTCAGTGAGATGCGCCCCTTTTTGGTCTTGCACGTAGAACTGATAGGCAAGGCTACCGTCTTTGCTGACGGCAAATTTGGCATCAAATTCTTTGGCTCTCTCATCCAAATAGGATTGCGCAGTCATTCTGGGCAGGTTGGCAGCAGCAGCAAATTGCGTCACGGTTAAATATCCGCTGTTTTGCTTGAGCAACCGGTAAAAAATAGAACGTAAATTAATGTGATCGTGGCGTGGGTTAGGACGGGATGCGCCAACGAGTAGCCAGCCTCCCAGGGCAATCGGGGGTGCCCCAAATAGGAGTCCTCCCACTAGTCGGGAGGATCTAGTTCCAGTGTCTCCGGTGATGACACTGTGGGCGAAGGCGATAACAATAGCGGAACCCGCAGCGAGAAACAGACCTGCCAAAAGTTTTTTTGTTCGCATCACTCTAGCTGGAGTGGGGTCAGAATTACAGCCTGAGTTAGAAGGCTTAGTTAGAAGACCGGGCCATCGCCAATTTGTTCTCCTAGCCTGCCTATTCAAACGGCTAGTCCATGATTGCGTCAACCGTATGATAACGTTTCTCCAAAAACAGATGGAAGGGCACCCCGTGGAGCGGGGTGCCCTTCCATCTGTTTTTGGAATTGGTATGAGTCCTTATCGTTCGTGAACAAGGTTACAGGGAGGTAAAAGGGTGAGGGATGAAAGTCCATTTCATCCCTCACCCTTTTGCCTTTCGCTATTCCAGATGTAGAGCTTAACGAGTGGCTTCTAGTAGCCGAGAGAAGTAGAAGCTGGTTTTTGTCATGGCGTTGCGCTGTACTTTCCAGCCTCTTGCCTCCAACCCTTTGACGATGTTGGATTCTTTGTGCAGGTAGGCACGGGTTGCTTTGCTGGGTCCGGGGAAAAAGTCGCCGATTTTTTTCAGCAGGCTGTAGGCAAAGGTCTTAGGGGCAAAGCTGAGGATCAGGCGAGAGTCTGCCAGGTTGCTGAGGTGATCGATCATGGCGATCGCCTTATCTTGGGGATAGTGAATCAGCACATCGAGGCAAATCACGGTGTGATAGTTGCCGCTCAGCGCTTCCAGGTCTTGCACGGCAAAGGTGGGATTGTCTGACTGCCCCAATTCCGTTGTGGCTCTGGTCTGGGCTTCTCCTACCATTTTTTCAGAAATATCGCTGGCGTAAACTTTTGCACCTGCTGCTGCTAGCGGAATGCTGAGACTGCCGACTCCACAACCCGCATCGCAAACTGTCAAGTTTGCTAGATTGCCATCAGCCTGGAGCCATGCCAGCACGGTATCAACGGTCTGTTGATGCCCTTTGCGGATATCTAGCTGAACTTTGTTGACTTCACCGTCGCCGTAGATGCGCCGCCAGCGATCAAAGCCTGTGGCGTTAAAGTATTCCTGGACAACCGCCTTGTCATCCACTGTTTTATCGCTAACTGTGTTCATCGAATTCATAAAGTTTTTTGAGCGTAGGCAACAGCTGTTTGACTTAAGCAAACTTTCCTATACTTTATGACGAATGATGCGCGGTACAACTGCTCAATCGCGTCAACGCGATCGCAATTTCTGCTGAAATGTTTCTGCTTGCTTGGAATTGGGAATTTCAGCAGCGATCGCCTGCACCAGCTGTTCAGGTTTCAGGTGAGGCGTTTGGGACAGAATGTCTTCCACGATGTAGTCTGCCATCGGTCCAATGCAGCGGGCTAGCTCGGTGCGGCAGCGTTCGACAAATTTAGGATCGAGGACGGGTAAGGGTTTAGGAGGGGGAATAGGCGAGCGCTGCTGCTGGGTGACATTGCTTGTTGGTCGGCTAGAGCGGACAGAGGGATTGGGAAGAGGGCTGCTGGCTGCGCCTGTTAGTCCCAGCGCTGTCATTACTTCAGCGGCAGACTGATAGCGATCTTTGGGCTTTTCAGACAGCATTTTGTTGAGAATTTGGGTAAGGCGATCGCTCACCTGCACATAGGACTGCCAGCACCATTCTAAGGAATCGCGCTCGGTGAGGGTATTCGGCTCTTGCCCCGTAAGCAAAACGATCGCCGTTACGCCCAGTGCATACAGGTCACTACAGGGATAACACTGCCCCATGCGAATCTGCTCTGGAGGCGCATAGCCTAGCTTGCCGACAAAGGAAGCCTGGCTCACGGTTGAACCCTCTTCTGCGTAAGCTGCCCAAATTTGATTTACCGCTTGCTTGACCAAGCCAAAGTCGATCAGCATCGGGTGTGTTTGACCATCTGGCAACATTACGTTGTCAGGTGAAATGTCTCGGTGAACAATGTTTAGACTGTGCAGATACTCCAAAACGGGTAGCAAATCAGCCAACCATCGAGTCACTTCGGCTTCGGAAAAAGCGGCCCCTTGGCGCAGCTTTTCTCTCAAGAGGGTGGCGTAGGTTTTGCCATCAATGTATTCCTGTACGAGAAACAGCCGCCCTTTTTCGGCAAACCAGGCGAGGAAGCGAGGAATTTGCGGATGCTGAATTTCGTAGAGGACTCTGGCTTCTTGCTCAAACAGTTGGCGCGACTTTTGTACTGTGTAGTCGGCGCGGCTGGTTGGCACAAATTCTTTGAGAACGCACAGATCACCAAAGCGCTGCATGTCTGAGGCTAAGTAGGTTCGCCCAAAGCCACCTCTTCCTAGAACTCGATGAATTTGGTAGCGACCGTCAATGATCGTGTCGAGGAGCGTTTCTTCGGAGGCAGAGCCGAGCAGATTAGAAGGGGCTGAAGTGTCCAAAGGATGGACGGAAGTCGCGTCAGAATGACGGGCAGGCAAAATCTGGTAGGCGGGAACAGGCTGCTGGATGTTTTTTAGCTTCAATGGCCCAGCATAGACCGCTTCCATCACTAGCCGATCTTTCACCACGTCGTAGACGGTTTGGGAAATGCAGATGCCGCCGGGTTTTGCTTCAGTTTGCAGACGAGCGGCAATGTTGACCCCGTTGCCCATTACGTCGGTTTCGCTAAAAAACACGTCGCCCAGGTGGATGCCAATGCGGTGAATTAGCACGTCTTCGGGCGATCGCTGGTCTGCCTGCTCAGCGATAGTAGTCTGAATTTTCATGGCACAGGCAACGGACTGGACTGCGCTAACGAAATACATTAGCAAGCCGTCTCCAGTGGATTTGAGTACCTGCCCTTCGGTGTTTTGGCAAATCTGTCGCATCATCTGGAGGTCACGCTGAATTAGGTTCAGCGTATGCTCTTCGTCGCTTGACATGCGGGCACTAAAACCGACGCTATCGGTAATCACAATAGCGGCCAGGGCGCGGTTGCCTCGTTTCAGCAGTGGAGCTTGGCTGTCCATAGGGCGGCGCTATGGCTGGGTGGGTTGGACTGTTAATTTTGCTGGGGAGGTGGCGATCGCTAACGGCGTACAAACATTTCCGTAGGGGCGAAGCGTTCGGGCAAAAATCCTTACTCTAATTCAGAGCTTATCTACCAAACGCTTCGCCCCTACCCATACACCCTGATTAAAATTCTGTTCTACTCACATCTTTCCTGATGCTAACGGGTCGATCCGGTTTGACAGAATCACCCGTTCAGTTGAAATTCGTTGGGGACCAATGGCCCGATCCAATCAATTTGAGCAGCAGCGTATTACACCCATCAACATCTAGTGTAATCGTGTCTGAAAAAGCACCGAAAGTTTTGCATTTGAAATTAACACTGTGATACTGCCAAGAGTAGGGAATGAGGACGGAAGGCTGAGGATGAAAGAGAAGGGCGATCGCCCTTCCCCCCAAGCAACCCCCTCGCCACTCACCGATGCGAAGCGCGTCCTGCCACCCATCCCAATTCCTTGCGGAGGGGGCGTGGGGGACGCGCCCGTCCCCCAACGGGGGTCTGGGGGAACCCCCCAGCAGCAAATCCCGCTAAACAAACAAATAAAATCCACAGTAAGTTACGGCATTGCCTAACCCACCCCACCCAAATGTGAAATCAAGAAAACATATTATGATCACCTGGAAAATATAAGACTCCCCCTCTCCTCATGAGTTATCTCGAAACCACTGCCCAACTCTACGCCGAAGCCGCCGAAATCCCTCAAATTGGGCTGTGCTGCGTCAGTACACCCCCCATCCGACTGCCAGGGCTAAAAATCCCAAAAATTATGCAGCAGATGAACTACGGCTGCGGCTCGACGGTGCATCCCACCGAACTCTTTGGCAACCCCACCGTACTTTACATCGGCGTAGGAGGCGGACTCGAAGCCCTGCAATTTGCTTACTTCTGTCGCCAACCAGCAGGAGTCGTCGCCGTTGACCCCGTCGCCGAAATGCGACTCGCCGCGACTCGTAACCTACAGCTTGCGGCTCAAGAAAACGACTGGTTTACCCCCGACTTCGTCAAAATCCTAGAAGGAGATGCCTTTGCGTTGCCAGTACCCGATGCCTCAATAGACGTAGTGGCGCAAAACTGCCTGTTTAACATCTTCGAGCCAGCTGACCTAAAGCAAGCCCTCTCCGAAGCATATCGAGTATTAAAACCGGGTGGACGACTGATCATGAGTGACCCGATCGCCACCCGTCCGATTCCGTCCCACCTTCAGCAAGACGAGCGATTACGCGCCCTTTGCCTATCTGGAGCACTCACTTATGACGAATATATTCAACATCTAATCGCGATTGGCTTTGGACAGGTAGAAATTCGTGCCCGTCGTCCTTATCGGCTACTAGATGTTCAAAGCTATAGTTTAGATACTCCCCTCCTGCTAGAAAGCTTAGATTCTGTTTCCTTTAAGGTACCGGTGCCCGATGATGGAGCCTGTGTTTTTACAGGTAAAACCGCAATCTACAGCGGTGCTGAACCTGAGTTAAATGATGGTGCGGGTCACAGGTTAGAGCGAGGAGTTCCCCTGGCAGTGTGTGATAAAACCGCTGCTCAGTTTAGTCACCAGTTTCCGCAAGACGTGATCGTCACAGACTCCACCTGGCACTACACCGGTGGTGGATGCTGTTAAAAAACTCATGCCCTAAAGAGGATCTGTGACTTCTCTAACGAAGTTGCAGATCTGGGCAGCAGACTCCGTTTTTAGTCATTGCTATTCCACTATGCTGCTCAGTCAGATGTTTTATTGGATGCTCAAATTTGTGTATGGGTTAGCAGGAGTAGCGATCGCCCTTCTCTTAATCACATCTCCAGCGTTAGCCAACAGTGCCACATCACCAGGGTTTTATCCTCAAAACCTGCTTCAGAATGCATTGGAATGGATTGAGAGCCTGGGTATGTTGGGTGGCATCACATTCATTGCCCTTTACATCGTGGCGACTGTTGCCTTCCTTCCCGGTTCTATCCTAACCTTAGGCGCAGGGGTCGTATTTGGTGTAGTGCTGGGAGCCGTTTATGTATTTATTGGGGCAACTTTAGGGGCGATCGCCGCCTTCCTAATCGGACGTTATTGGGCGCGAGGCTGGGTTAGCCAAAAGATTGCTGGCAATCAGAAATTTGCAGCAATTGACAAAGCTGTCGCCGCAGAAGGCTTAAAGATAGTTTTGCTCACCCGGCTTTCCCCGATTTTCCCATTCAACTTATTGAATTACGCCTTTGGGCTCACAGGCGTTTCACTCAAAGATTATGTGTTGGGGGCGATCGGCATGATTCCCGGCACCATTCTGTATGTTTACATTGGTTCCCTGGCAGGTAACCTTGCCCAAATTGGTACCGAAAACCAACCCACTAACTTGAGTGTTCAATGGGCAATTCGGATCATTGGGTTTCTCGCAACTGTTGCAGTCACCGTTTACACCACCCACCTCGCCCGCAAAGCGCTAGCAGAAAACTTACAATAGCCTCGGTTCGAGGAGTCTGCACTTAGGGGGATGCTGCGCTTTCCGTCTGCCTCTTTGGAAAGATGACAGCCCTACGAAGACTCACGGATACTGTCATCTTTAATCAAAGTATTTTACCTGGGGCACTACTTTGAATTTTGTGGCAGTTATCCAACCATGAGAGCTTTATCGCTTGCCTCTACTCGCTTTGTCCAACTTGCTAACATCGTCACCGCTAGGGTTGCCGAGCTTTTGTGTGCCCCCGTTTTTGTGATCGATGACCAGGGCACCATTCTCACCAGTAGCGATCCTTATCTGGTGGGACTTGCTTTTGATTGGAATCAATGGAAAACGGTTAGTCAGCATCTCCGCATTCCTCTCCATTACGATACGCAAGTGGGAGAGGTGGTGGTTGGAGAATCGTTGAATCGAGAACCGATTTCTCCTCGGTTAGCTCAAGCTCTAGTGGAATTGGTGATCAATCAGGCTGCCATCCTCGATCAGTTACCCAATCAACAGAAGTTTAAGAATCAGCTGATTTATGATTTGCTGCATGGTCGGGTTCAAGACGAAGTTGCCTTGCGTCAGGCTAAGGACCTGGGAATGGATTTGTCGCCTCCCCGCGCAGTCATTCTGGTGGACGCAACTGATTATGTTTCTAAGTTGGGAGTGAGAGAAACGGTCAGCGAGGCAGACAAACGGCGACGCACACACTTAGTCATCGGCAGCATTGTGAGTTTCTTTCATTTGCCCAATGACACGATTTGCGCCGACTTAGGCGGAGGCGAAGTTGCTGTCCTGAAAGCAAGCAACACCAAAAACTTGGGCAGTTGGGCGAGTCATGATGATTCTGATCCTTCAACTAACTCTTCCTGGGCAAATTTAACGGCGTTGAGGCGGGCGGCAGATGCGCTGCTAGCGCGGCTGCGAAGCGATACAGGCGGAGCGTCGATCAACCTGGGAATTGGTCGCTATCATCCGGGCATTCGGGGGTTAGCGCAGTCTTATCAGGATGCTCAGGCGGCTCTGTCTCTGGGAAGCCGCTTGCAGGGACAAAACCAAGTTCATTGTTTAGGGCGATTGGGCGTTGCTGCCTTTGTCGGTGTCGCAGACGAAGCAACCAAAATCGATCTGGCTAAATATTTGCTCAGTCCACTTGACCATGAGCCAGATTTGCTAACTACACTGGATGCCTTCTTTGCCGAAGACTGTTGCCCATCCTCAACTGCAAAACGGCTTTCAATTCACCGAAATACGCTCAGCTATCGTTTGGGTAAGATTGCTTCGCTCACTGGGTTAGATCCTCATCGATTTGATGACGCGGTGCAGATGCGGCTCTGTTTGCTGTTGCGATCGCTGCGATCGCAGTCGATCAAGATATAGCAAAAGTCCTCAAGTTTACATCGGGAGTCGGAGGCGATCGCCCCCAGTTCTCTCGTAAAATACACGTGCATCGGGCTTTGCTTTTTGCAGATGACATCAGTTGCTCATTGAGCTGGAATAGCTCATTAGGCTGGAATAACTGACCTGGGAATCTGAACGCATCCCGTTTACATAGTTTGCGAAGGACGCATAGAGGGAATTGAACTGAATGGTGCAGACAACACAAAACGCAGTACATAACTCAGTCCTCCAAGAAGACCCGCTGTGGTTCAAGGATGCCATCATCTATGAGGTGCCCGTCCGCGCCTTCGCCGATAGTAACGCCGATGGCATTGGCGACTTTCGGGGGCTAACCGAAAAGCTCGACTACCTGCAAGACCTGGGAGTCACTGCGGTCTGGGTGCTGCCCTTCTTTCCTTCACCTTTGCGAGATGATGGCTACGACATTTCCAGCTACACCAGCGTCAACTCCATCTATGGCAACCTGGATGACTTCAAAGAATTTCTCGCTGCGGCTCATCAGCGCGACATCCGCGTCATCATCGAGCTAATCGTCAACCACACATCCGACCAGCATCCCTGGTTTCAACGGGCCCGAAGGGCTCCCAAAGGCAGCGTCGAACGCGATTTTTATGTCTGGAGCGACACCCCCGAAAAATACCAGGAAGCCCGAATCATCTTCCAGGACTTTGAAACCTCCAACTGGGCTTGGGATCCTCTCGCTAAAGCCTATTACTGGCACCGCTTCTATTCTCACCAGCCGGACTTGAACTACGACAACCCCGCAGTTCGGCAGGCAGTATTTGAAGTTCTCGATTTTTGGCTTGAAATGGGCGTAGACGGCTTGCGAATGGATGCCGTGCCCTACCTCTACGAGCGAGAGGGCACCAATTGTGAGAACTTGCCAGAAACTCATAACTTCCTCAAGCAATTGCGACAGCAGGTTGATGCCAAGTTTCCTAACCGAATGCTGTTGGCTGAAGCAAACCAGTGGCCGGAAGATGCTGCCGCCTACTATGGCGAAGGCGACGAGTGCCACATGAACTTTCACTTTCCGTTAATGCCTCGCCTGTTTATGTCGCTGCGGATGGAAGATAGCTTCCCAATTTTTGACATTCTTCAGCAGACTCCTTCGATTCCCGACAACTGCCAGTGGGCGCTGTTTTTACGCAACCACGATGAGCTAACGCTGGAAATGGTGACAGATGAAGACCGCGACTATATGTATCGGGTCTACGCCCAAGACCAGGAAATGCGGGTGAACCTGGGGATTCGTCGCCGTTTGGCTCCGCTATTGGGTAACAATCGCCGTCGGATTGAGCTGCTGAACAGTCTCCTGCTAGCCCTGCCTGGAACTCCGGTGCTGTACTACGGTGACGAAATTGGCATGGGCGATAACGTGTATGTGGGCGATCGCAACGGCGTTCGTACCCCAATGCAGTGGAGCTCTGACCGTAATGCAGGCTTTAGCCGCGCCAATCCCCATCGCCTCTATCTGCCCGTAATCGTCGAGTCAGAATATCACTACGAAGCTGTTAACGTCGAGGCGCAACAGGCGAATCCTAACTCCCTCTGGTATTGGATGAAGCGTCTGATTGCCACTCGCAAACGGTTTAAGGCAATGGGGCGTGGCACCTTTGAGCTACTGCATCCCGAAAACCGGAAGGTGTTGGCCTTCACCCGCACCTATGAGGATGAGCATATTCTCGTTGTCGCTAACCTGTCTCGCTTTGTCCAGACGGTAGAGCTAGACCTGTCTGCGTTTAAAGGCATGGTGCCGGTTGAGATTTTTGGGCGCACCGAGTTTCCGGCGATCGGCGAAGCTCCCTACTTCCTCAGCATCGCTCCCCATACCTTTTACTGGTTTACGCTGAAGTATCAGCCCAATGATGCTCAGCTTGCTAAACCGCAAAGCCAACTGCCTGTTTTGGCGGTTGATGCGCCCTGGCAAAATGTGTTTGCCCAGCGAGAAGCGCGAATCGCTCTAGAGTCTGTCCTGCCAGACTACTTAAATCAGTGTCGCTGGTATATCGGCAATGGTCGGGCAATACAGGCTGCCCACATCACCGAAATTGTGCCAGTGCCCTACAAAGACACCGAAGCTCAGATTGTCTGGTTAGAGGTGGAATACATTCAGGGAGAGCCTCAAACGTACATTTTGCTGCTTGCTTACGCAGAGGGCAAAGAGGCACAACACCTGCTAACAGACTTGTCCTATACCGTCGTAGCAAAACTTGAGCTTAAGGGGCAGGATGAAACTAAGGTTTTGTATGATGCGATCGCCGATAAAGACTTTTTGGCTTCTTTACTGAATGCGATCGTCCACAACCATTCCTATCAGGGCAAACTGGGCGAACTCAGTGCCAGCGTTACGGATCTGTTCCCTCAGCTTATGGAAGGTGCAACCCAGTTTGAGCCAACCTTGCTGCGTTCGGCTACTCGCAACACCTCAATCATTTATGGGGATCATCTGATCCTGAAGCTCTTCCGCAAAATTGAAGTTGGTAACAACCCTGACCTGGAAGTGCGACGCTTCCTTAGCGACAAAAAACAGATTCAGCACTTCACCCGAATTGCGGGCGTACTAGAATATCGTCGTCCTCAGACAGACACCATGACCGTCGGCATCTTGCAGGAATACATCCTGGATGCCCGCAACACCTGGGACTACACCCTCGATAGTTTGCGCGACTACTTTGAACACATCATGGTGCAGCACTCCGGTATGACCGAGGTCCCTGTACCGTCTGGTTCATTGCTAGAGTTGCAGTCCAGCTTTGCCTTGGTAGAAAACTTTGAGGATTCAGAGACTGGCAAACACTGGGATGGAAACTCGTCTACCGCCTTTTCGATGGCTTCCCGCTCCTATCCATCTTCTCCGGAAACCTCTCACAACCTCGATCCCTCAACTCAGCTTCTCGCCTCTCAGGTGATTGGCTCTTACCTTGCCAACGCCAAGCTACTAGGACAATGTACGGCTGAGCTTCACATTGCGCTGGCTTCTGATGCAGAAAATCCTGACTTTGCCCCAGAGCCGTTTTCGTCCTTTTATCAGCGCTCAATCTACCAATATGCACGAAACCTGTCTGGACAAACGTTGCTATTACTGAAGCAACGGCTCAAATTCTTGCCCGCCAAAACGCAGGAGCTAGCACGAACTGTCCTCAACCGTCAGGATCATCTGATGAGCCGATTTCAGCTTGTGCTGAATCAAAAAATTACCGCGATGCGGACTCGCACCCACGGAGATTACCATTTGGGGCAGGTGCTTTATACGGGCAAAGATTTTGTCATCATTGACTTCGAGGGAGAACCTAGTCGCAACCTGAGCGAACGGCGGATGAAGCGATCGCCCCTACGAGACGTAGCCGAAATGCTGCAATCCTTTGGTTATGCGGCTAATGTAGCCCTACGAAACGAAGTCGAGAACGGCATGATTCGCCCTGAAATGTTGCCTGTGATGGAGCAGTGGGTGCAGTTTTGGGAACGTTGGGTCAGCGCTGCATTCCTCCATGCCTACCTGAATACGGCTAACAGTTCTAACTTCCTACCCAAATCTCAACAAGAGCTACAGGTTTTGCTTGACAGCTACCTGCTCGAAAAAATGCTGTACAGTCTCAGTTGCGAACTCAACAGCCGTCCCGATTGGGTGGAGAATCCGCTACGACGAATTTTGACGGAAGTGGGGGAATAGGGTTTAAAAACTCTAGAGAGTAATTTTTTGCGCGCTAAGCCCACAAAAAATTACTTTCCAAGAATTAGGTCTACATATGGAAGGGCACCCCGCAAAGCGGGGTGCCCTTCCATGTGTAGCTCCTCTTTGAAGAAACGCTATAACTTCCTACACGCAACTCGCTAAATCTGAAGTGTCGATGCTGGCACCAGTCAGTTGGTGTAGGCGTTCCAGAAATTCAACTGCGTTTCCTCTAGCGGCACCAAAGCCGTGTAGCTGGACTGAGGGCGCGGCAAAGGCATGGGCAGGAAACCAGGCTTGCAAATCCCAGGCGTAATATTCCAGGGTGTCTAAACACAAGCGGGCACTGCCCAGGCTGAGGTTTTCACAGGAGCCATGCGAGAAGATGTGAACCTGGGTTAAATCCTGGTGCTGCTGTAAAGCTTCAGTAATTTGCTGTACTCCGTCTCGCTGAGGGTCGAGCAGGAGAATTTCTGCCTGTGGCAGCGTTTTTGAAGCTAAAGCTTGCTGATCTTGAGCAGTTGGATCGATTACAACCAGTGCATTCGGTTTATCGGATAAGCGATCGCGTTGAGATTTATGGGAACTTTTACCAGCGTTTTTATGGTCCATAGGTGTGTGATAAGAGAATTGTTATTAGCTGTAACCGTTGTGGTGATGTCCACAGGTCCTTAGTAAGGCTTGAACCAAACACATCCTTGGATAGATGCAGAGTTGGGGAAGGAGTTGGATATACTACAGTCCTCACATCTATCGTTCCCAAATTAGCTGGCTAAGGTTACGGTTGTCGGTCGGCAAAAGGTCAGGTAAAGGTCTGATAATGTCAGGCAGAATCTAGGTAAAAGTGCGGTAACATACCTAAGCGCCTGTTGATCTAGATTTCATTGATACAGAACAAAATCTGCAAATGTTGGTAAAAACCCTGATTTTGGGTGGTGCGGAAAACGTTGTCCCACTTCAGAATTAAGAGGAGTTTCTGGTTTTTGTACTGTAATTATTTTTCTTCTACCCAGATAGCCTTAATAAGCATTCTGTAATCTTTGTAACAGCTTGAATTCAAGCAGATCTTGCTTTCAAACTGCTTCTCTGACAATCTGTTAATTTAAATTCTTTCTTACTCCCCACTTCTTATTCTTTTAATTAAGTTCAACGTTGCCCCTAAGCCTTGAAGTTGATGACAGTTGACGAAGCGTTAGATCGGGTTGAGCGGCTTTTAGAGCAAGGGCGCTTAACAAAAGTTCAAGAGCTGGTGTTTCGGCAGTCCTGGGCAGGACAGTCATATAGGGAAATAGCCAAATCATCGGATTACGATTTTGGCTACATCAAGGACACAGGCTCTCGACTATGGCAGTTGCTGTCTGATGCGCTGGGGCAGAAGGTAACCAAACATAACTTTCAAAGTGTCCTGAAGCGATCGCAGTGGCAGGAGAAAGTCCCTGAAGTAAAAGGGAGCGGTCAACTCTTTCCCAACCTGGTTGCGTTAGAACCGAATCTGCCTGTTTCACCCAAGACCGATTGGGGAGAAGCGCTCAACATTGCGGTGTTTTATGGTCGAGAAGCAGAACTGCAGCGGCTAGAAAACTGGATTGTCGGGGATAAGGCGGTAGAGGGGCAGCAGCGCTCTAGCCTCGTTGCCATCTTGGGTTTAGGTGGTGTGGGTAAGACTGCTCTGTCGGTGAAACTGGCGCAACAGCTAGTAACGAGTGAAAGGGATGCATTTGAGTATGTGATTTGGCGATCGCTCCGCAATGCACCTCCCCTGCGCGAACTGCTGCAAATGCTGATTCAGTTCTTTTCTGACCATCAAGAAATCAACTTGGCGGATACAGTTGAGGGACAGCTTTCACAACTGCTTCCCTATCTTCAGCAGCACCGTTGTCTCATCGTGCTAGACAATTTTGACACGGTTTTGCGCGGGGAAACTGATAGCGATTTGCGTCAGCGTTCAAGCCGCTATCGAGTCAACTATGAGGACTACGGAGAATTTTTACAGCGAGTGGGTGAAGTCGCTCACCAGAGCTGTTTGGTCATCACCAGTCGCGAAAAGCCACCCGAAATTGCGTACCTAGAAGGGGACATTTTGCCTGTGCGAGTGCTTCAGTTAGGTGGGCTAGACGAGGCAGCAGGACAAAAAATCCTTCAAGCAAAAGGGCTAATCGGGTCGCAGAATGAAACCAGCCGATTGGTGGAGTGTTATCGCGGCAATCCCCTTGCGCTGAAAATTGCTGCTACCTCAATCAAAGATTCGCTATCTGGCAACATTGCTGAATTTCTGACTCAAGGCAACATCATCTTTGACGGGATTCGCGATCTGTTGTCTCACCAAATCAACAGGCTGTCTGCTCTGGAGCTTCAGGTCATGTACTGGTTAGCTATAAACCGGGAACCTGTCACCCTGGCAGAACTTCAGTCCGACATCGTGCCTCAAATTCCGCAGGCAAAGTTGGCGGCAGTGCTGGAGTTATTGCAGCAGCGATCGCTGATTGAAAGCTCACCTATCTTAATGGGACGAGGATTGGCTAGCTTTACCCAGCAGCCCGTGGTGATGGAATACATGACCGATGAACTGATTGAGCAGATGAGTTGGGCGATCGCCAGAACCGAAATCGCTTTGCTCAATCGTTATGCCCTGATCAAAGCGCAGTCTAAAGATTATGTCCGTCATAGCCAGACCCGAATGATTTTGCAGCCGCTGATCGACCGTCTGATCTCTCACTATGACAGCAAGCAAGACATGGTAGACCAGCTAAATCAGATGGTATTATCGCTGCGGCAGTCTGGGGCATCGGCTGGATATCTTGGTGGTAACGTACTCAACCTGATGAGCCAACTTCAGGTGAATTTGACGGGAGCAGATTTTTCTCACCTCAGCATTTGGCAGGCGTATCTACCTGCAACAAACTTGAGTCAGGTCAACTTTGCTGGCTCAGATCTCTCTAAATCTGTGTTTGCGGAAACCTTTGGAGGCGTGATTTCCGTCGCCTTTAGCCCAGATGGACAGCAGCTTGCCACCAGTGACACCAGCGGCGAAATTCATATCTGGCAGATTGCTACGGGCAAGCAGTTACTCATTTGTAGCGGTCACGCTCACTGGACGTGGGCCCTCGCTTTCAGCCCCAATGGTGAATTCTTAGCGAGTGCCAGCGATGATTATCTGGTAAAGCTCTGGGAGGTTAAAACCGGGGAATGCCTGAAGACATTTCGGGGACATACGTATTCGGTGAACGCGATCGCCTTTAGCCCCGACGGACAGCGAATTGCGACCTCCAGTCAGGATGCGACCATCCGCATCTGGGACGTGAATGCTCCTGTTAATCGCCTTCAGGTTGACACCGACAAAAGCCTGCTAGGAATTGTGGATGAGTGTGCTCACATCCTTACCGACCATGAAAGCCGAGTCTGGTCGATTGCCTTCAGCCCTGATGGCAAAACCTTAGTCAGCGGTTCTGAAGATAAAACAATCAAATTGTGGAATGCCAGCACGGGAGAATGTCAGCAAACCCTTTTAGGACATACCAACTGGATTAAATCCGTCGTCTTTAGCCCCGATGGGCGATCGCTAGCTAGCGGCAGTTTTGACCAAACGGTGAAGCTCTGGGATACAGAGACAGGTAACTGTCTTAACATACTGCAAGCTCACTCTAGTACAGTCACTTCCGTTGCCTTTAGCCCGGATGGACAGAAGTTAGCTAGCAGCAGCTATGACCAGACGATCAAACTATGGAATCTGAAAACGGGGCAGTGCATCAGAACGCTTCAGGGACACAGCAATCGCGTTTGGTCGGTTGCCTTTAGCCCCGATGGACGGTTGCTTGCCAGTGGCGGTGATGATCATGCTGCGAAACTGTGGGATGTTGAAACGGGGCAGTGCACCAAAACCTGGAAAGGACACACCAACGCCATTCTATCTTTAAGCCTGAATGCAACGCAGTCTATTGTGGCGGCTGGTCACGAAGATCAGACCGTCAAGCTATGGAATCTAAAGACGGGTCAGATTCATAAAGTTTTGCAAGGACACACCAACCGAGTCTGGTCAGTCGCCTTTTCCCCTATCCCGATCAGCATTTATCCTGATGCAGAGCAGAACAAGAAAGTCGTTTTAGCCAGCGGTAGTGCCGATCGCACAATCAAACTTTGGAACTGGCAAACTGGACAGTGCTTACAAACCTTGAAAGGACATACAAGCTGGGTGTGGGCGATCGCCTTTAGCCCCGACGGACAACTGCTAGCTAGCGGCAGCTACGACCAAACCGTGCGGCTCTGGGAAGTGCAAACCGGCAAATGCATCAGCGTCATGCAGGGACACGTTGCCCCTGTCACATCTGTAAATATTAGTCCCGACTTGCGCTGGTTAGTGAGTTCTGGGTTCGATCGCACCATTCGAGTCTGGGATATCGGAACGGGGCAATGCATTCATATTCTGCGAGAACATACCAACACAGTTTGGGCAGGAGACTTTAGCCCCGACGGACAGCAGTTTGCAAGCTGTAGCTATGACCTGACCATCAAAATTTGGGACACTTCTACCTGGGATTGTATTTCCACACTTCAGGAGCATACAGCACCTGTTATTTCTGTTGTGTTCAGTGGTGCAGACAAATTGGCTAGCGGTAGCTTTGACCAAACCATTAAACTTTGGGATCTTCCTACCCGAACCTGCACTCAAACCTTACGCGGACACACTAACCTAGTTTCTGCACTGGGGTTTGCTTCTAGTCAATCTCTTTCCGAAACAAGTCCGGAAAATGAGAGCAACGAATCTACGGACTCCATCTTGCTCAGCGGCAGCTTTGACGAGCGAATCAAACTTTGGAATGCTGAAACAGCCGAATGTTTACAAACTTTAAGAGCTGCCCGACCCTATGAAGGAATGGTCATTACAGATGTAGTGGGGCTGACAGAAGCTCAAAAAGCAACCCTAAAAGCACTTGGAGCCGTGGAATAGCTGTAGTCATTCTCGTCATGTTATGCAGAAGCCCTCGCTGTGCGGGGGCTTCTGCATAACGACGAACTTTAATCAGGGCACACCGTGCTACGGCATTTGGCAAAGCTGCTGCATCTTAAGCTGCTGGAGATTTTTACGAGCAGTGAGGCTGTATTGGTAGTGACGTTCTTCCAGCCAAGCTCGCACTTCTTGTTCAGAGACCTGATCAAGGGATTGTCCCGTTGTGGGATTGTAGGCATTCCAGACAATTTCCCCTGCTGTGTTGCGAGTCTGCCAAACTTGTGGCTCAGAGGATACTTTGAGGTGCGCTAGCATGGTTTGCCAAAGGCTATTAAGTTTTGCCCCGAACTTGGGTAGTTTCCCGTTGGGTGACTGACGAGAGACTAGTTCTACTTCCTGATATTCTTGCCAGGTCATAGATGGTTTCGTGGACGGTTTCATGCCGTTCCCTCCTTACATCGCTTTCAATACTCCTAATTTACAAAACTGTTACAAAAGCTACAAAAAGCGGCTTTCATCATTTGCATGAGAAGTTTTAATGCAATATTTTGCGGAAAGCACATTCGAGGAATTGTATGGGCGCGAGGATGAAAGCCTGGAAGATGATTGGCTGTTGCTTAACCTATTTATAGGGCAGTGCGATCGCCCCTTTCCCCCTCACAGTCGTTCTTTTAAAGTCTGTAACTCAGCTTCAACTGATGCCGGGTTAAATCCTAACTTGAATGCCAATGAGCTATCCATAGAAAGGTCGGCGGGTCTGGGTGCAGCCATTTTCACATCTGCTTGACGGCAAGCGCTAACTTTTGCCATCGAAAGCTCCAAAACCTTTACCATCAAACAGCCGAATTCGTAGCGCGACATCCGTTCTTTACCGCCGAGGTGAATGTACCCGTGAACCTTTTCTAGAGCTAGCAGAAGTCCGTGTGCAGCGGCTGTACCGCTGATTGGGGTACGAAATTCATCAATAAATAGATTTAACTCTTCTCCTGATCTGAGCTTTTCAATAAATGGTTGGATAAAGCTCTGAGCAAAGGGAACCGCTCCAAACATCAGCGGCATCCGACAAACTGCAACTTTGGGATAGCGCTCTAACATGCCCACTTCGGCCGCCACTTTTTGCTCACCATAATGATTCACGGGGCATACCAGATCAGCCTCCCGGTAAGGTGCGTTTCGCCCGTCAAATACCATGTCGCTAGAGGTAAACACACAAGGAATTTCTGCATCAGCGCTGAGTCCAGCCAGATTACAAGAAGCACTCACATTAATTGCATGAGAAATTTCAGGATGAGTTTGACAAAAATTAGGGCTAGACGCAGCCGCAGTATGAATCACTGCATCAGGTTGAAGCTGTTGAAAAAGCTGTTGGAGTGCCTGAAAGTCCGTTAGATCAACGGGTAGCAAAGTCCCACCTGGAATCTCAACAGGATGCTGATGATAGGTGCCATAGACCTGCCAATTGGCTTGAGCAAGCTGGCAGAGATGCCAGCCTAAGAAGCCACTTGCGCCAGTGATCAGAAGCTTTTTCATCTGCTGAGCCGATTGTAACGGGACAGGGGATTAGAGGAAATGATGCACTCCCTTATGCCCAACACATTTTAACCAACGCATTGTGTAAGTCAAATGAGGAGTTAATTTTTTGAGGTACGTTGCGCCAAAAAAATTAACTCCTCCATCACAAACCTAGCTCAAGGTGTGATCACCATCTGCAAGTTGGCAGGTGGTGCAAGGGTTAATCCCCGACGGACAGGGCGGACTCGGTGCTGGCGCAATGGAGTCAAATGAAAGCGAGAGGCGATCGCCGCTAACACCAGTTTCATCTCAAACTGTGCAAACGCCATGCCAATACAGCGGCGGTTGCTGCCGCCGAAGGGCAAGTATTCAAAGGGGGAAAACTGTCGCTCTAGAAACCGCTCCGGCTTGAACTGCTTGGGTTCTGGATAAACGTCAGGGCGCTGATGCAATAGGTAAATGCAGGGAACCAGCCAAACTCCTGGCTCAAATTCGTATTCTTCCCAAGTTAGTGGAGCTTTGACGATGCGCGGGAAGGCAAACATGGCGATCGGATATAGCCGCAGGGTTTCCTGGCAAATTGCATTTAGGTAGGGGAGTTGGGCGATCGCCATTGGGTTACGCTCATTTCCCAAAGCGTCTAGCTCTTGCAGCAGGTTATCTAGCACACCCGGTCCAGTAAACACCCAGTACAGTGCCCAACTGAGTGCTGATGCGGTTGTCTCATGTCCTGCAACCAACAGCGTGATCAACTCATCGTGTAACTCTTCGTCACTCATCGGTTGACCTTCTTGATCTCGTGCTGCCAGCAGCAGGGAGAGAATGTCTGTGCGCGATGAGTCAGGCTGGCTGCGCCGTTCTTGAATTTCGGCGTAGAGCAATTCTGCTACCTGCTGTTTGAGCCGGAGAAATTTGCCCCAGGGACTCCGCGCACCCCAGTCTTTTCGCAACACTGGGAAAAACAGCAGACTGGCGCTCAAGGGTGAACTGATAGATTCCAGCAACTCAGTCAAAAGCTGTTTGAGCTGTTCAAATCGCTCTCCTTCTGCCAGTCCAAATACCGCTCGCAGAATCACCTGTAGCGTGATGGACTGCATCGACATCCGAACGGTAAAAGGCTGACTAGGTTTCCATTGGTCAATGACTTGTTCTGTAATTTCCCAGATCAATTCCCCATAAGCCCGCATTCTTTCTCCATGAAAGGGAGGGGTGAGCAGTTGTCGCTGCCGCTGGTGGCGATCGCCATCTAGCAAAATAAGGGATTGATCTCCCAACAAAAACTTCAGCAGCAGGTTGCCGCTGCCAGAGTCAAACAGCCCCGGATTGGAGAATATCTTTTGAATGTACTGAGGATTGCTGCACACCACCATTGGCACATCACTAGGCGCACGCAGGCAAAACATGTCGCCGTACCTTTGAGCGTAAGCTTCTAGGGTTTCTGAAGGATAGAAAATGGAGCGAATCAATCGGATGGATTGAGGTGTTTGCGGACCAGCCGGTAGTTTCATGACACGTTGCGGAATCAGCACGTTTTCAACTTAACGCAACTTGTGCTGGCTTTGACTAAGGAAGGTTGCAAACAGGATAAAGCCTGCACCCAAAAATCCTCTAACCCCTAATGCTTCTCCCAATAACCAAAAGGAAAAAATGGCAGCAAACACAGGCTCAAAGGTGTAAAGTAAAGCCGCTTCATGGGCTGAAATCCAACGCTGAGCTAATGTCTGAGTCCAAATTGGAGTAGCTGTCACGACCAGTCCAAGGTAGAGCAAGACATAAAAGTGATTTGCAATTTCGCCTACCTGTGTGGTCAACTGTGGCAGTGCCCATGCACCACTCAATAGTGCCATGACCAAAAGCTGAACAGCGACTAGAGGTTGAGTTGGGTGACGCGGTGTAATCCACTCAAGCAGCAGAATGTAAATGGCAATTCCAATGGCACAACCCAAAGTGAGAAAATCGCCTCGATTTAAGCCGCCACCCTCCCAAGACAAAATGCCGATGCCTGCGATCGCCACTCCAGCCGCCACCAAAATCCGACCGGGCAAGCGTTGTCCCAGCAGAGAAGCAAGGATTGGCACAAAAATTACGTTTAAACTCACAACAAAGGCAGAACGATTGGCAGAAATAGTTTCTAGCCCAATCAGGGCAAAGGTACATTCGGCAAAATAGATGAGCCCTAACAACACACCATCTCGAATTAAACTCATATTCAGCCGACGCAACCAGGGGAGAAAAGCGATCGCCGCTACCCCAAACCGAACAGCGAGAATTGCTGAGGGAGAGATGCTACCCATCATCTGTTTGAGCAACGGAAAGGACGTTCCCCAAATTAATGTAGTCATCAAAAGTAGAAGAATGCCCTTGTTGTGAAGCGTTTTAGCTGCTGTCATGATGTCGGACTGATAAAGAGTTCCAGTCTGTTTTTGTCTGGATGCCTTACTCTATTTCCTTCTGCTAACCGCAGCAAACCACAAATCGAATCTCATCTATCAGTGAATTCGATGGATAAAGATTTTCCCAAACGCTTATCTTTGGGACAATTTAGCCAATGGGTAGGTTAGTTCTATGGGACATGACCGTCAAAATCAGCTCAAGCTGTTTCAACTACAAGTTTTGATTGCGATCGCTGACTGTGGCAGCTTTAGTGAAGCTGCCTTACAGCTACAGATATCGCAGTCAGCAGTCAGCTATGCGATCGCCAGTTTAGAAGAAGATTTGGGTGTAGTTTTGCTATCTCGCGGTCGCTATGGAGCACAACTCACCCCCGTCGGCGAACAAATCGTAGACCGTGCCCGCCAGGTTAAATATTTGTTAGATGACATATTTAAGCAGGCAAATCTGGCACGAGGGCTGAGCGGCGGTCATGTCCGAATTTCTTCCTTTCGCAGTGCCGCAACTCACATTTTGCCCGATGTGATCGCTGAATTTTGTCGGTTGTACCCAGCGATCGCCATCAGCATTGCCGACTATGATGACCGTCCCGACGTTGAAGAAGATTTACGCAAAGGACGAGCGGATATTGGTATCACTTACTTTCCTCAGAGTCATGAATTTAAAACATGGGAACTCATGAGAGATGAAATCGTTGCTCTGTTTCCTCCCAACTTTAAGCTAAAAGGAACTCATCTCACCTGGGAAGAATTAACCGCTTACCCCTTAATCATGGCTCCTGATGGCGATAGTTGTGATGCAATGATGTATGCCCACTGTGAGAAGCATGGAGTAAACTTGCGCCCGACCTACCAGATCCGATCAGATGCCACCATCATGAATATGGTGGCGAAAGGATTAGGCATTGCTCTCAGTCCAAAGCTAGCAACTGAACCTGTACCAGCAGGAGTGCAAGTTTATGAGTTACCTGTTCCAGCCCATCGAATTATTTGTGTATCTGTTCTAGTAGATGCTTTGTTAACTCCCGCCGCTTACGCCTTCCTCGATCTGCTGAAACAGCTCTATTATCCAGCGGGTCATGGATAAGTCTCTTTTGAGAAATGGATGGAAGCTTAGCTCCCATCCATTTCTTGCTCCAACTTAAATGTCAATCTTCGTCCAATCAGGTTTCACCCATTCTTAGGCAACAATAGAAAATTGGTTAGCGGTTAGTGTAGGTGAACCCGTCAAAGCAGCAATTTTAATAGCTGCCTGCGAACCAACGCCATCAATATCAAAGTAGAGCGCTCCGCTGTGGTAGAGGAAGTTAGCACTACTACCAATCGTACTGCTGCCCTGAACAAAAACCCCTGTAGATGAGGCTGTTCCGGCACTCAAACCAACACCACTTGCTAAGCCGCCGCCAAATCCAGAGGCAGAAATTTGGAAAAGGTCATCGTTGCTAAAGTCTGCGATCATATCGCCACTATGATTGCGAGACTTGTAGCCAAACGTATCTGCACCACCACCACCCGTCAACAAGTCATCTCCCGCTCCACCTGTAATCTTGTTCGCACTAGCATTGCCGATCAAAACATCGTCATAGGACGAGCCAGTCAAATTTTGTACTCCAGCGAGAAAACTGCGCTTGACCAAACCCTGATACCAGGCATCACCTAACTTGTCATAGCCGCTAGCAGTGGGGTGTAAGCCATCCGAATTTATATCACTCAAGCTTAAACTGCCGCCTGCATTAACAAAGCTGACCTTTCTACCTGCGGCTGCCTTGTTTGAGATCAAGCCTGGTAGCTGTGCGTTAAAATCCTTGGCTCGCTGGGCACGAGTGGTACCTTTGATAGAACCATTGATAGGGGCGATCGAAGAAACAACAATTTGGGTATTAGGTGATTGGTTTGAAATCTTATCAATCAGGGTACTGATGTCAGACAACATCACACTCACTGTGTCTGTGCTAGCGTCGTTGGTTCCAGCCATCAACAGCAA
Source organism: Oculatella sp. FACHB-28 (assembly GCF_014696015.1). Taxonomy (NCBI): domain Bacteria; kingdom Bacillati; phylum Cyanobacteriota; class Cyanophyceae; order Oculatellales; family Oculatellaceae; genus Oculatella; species Oculatella sp. FACHB-28. The sequence continues at coordinate 120,379 of NZ_JACJPJ010000043.1, forward strand.
CACATCAGGCTGATAGGTATTGAGCAAACCGTTGTCTACTAATCCCGTAAGCTGATTGATTGTCCAGCCTGGACGACCCTCGTGGTTTTTGTCTCCCAAGCTGCTAGGCCCATTCAACTGTGAACCAACAAAATCAATGCTCAAGCCGTCATTGGTGAAATCTTCCCAAAGCTCGATTCGATAAGCCCCAGGTACTGCACCAACCGTGTGCTGTCCCGATGTAATAGAGTCACCCAACGGCATGATTTTAGGATTGCTTGCTGTACCAAAAACGGGAGCCAATCCAAGCTCTTTGGACAGATCAGCGATTACACCATTGCTAGCTTGACTGTAATCTCCTGCTGTTGGTACAGGAGTCGGGGTCGGGCTTGGAGAAGCTACTGGGACAAACTCGATGTAGTCTACCCGTGAAGCTTCCCCACCAACCAGATTGCCTTGAATCTGAATAGAGGTACCCTGGTTTAGGGTGATTCCACTAGCAACGGTACGACGAACAAAAGTCTGGCTGCTGGCACGGCTATTGCCTAGTTCTTGATTAAGACTCCAACTATCCACCTGGCTTCCGCCAATGGAAACCGAAAGCTGCGAAACTCCATCATTCTCGTCGTAATATCCAACGATTACGTTGTAGGTACCTGAAACGCCTGAAAATGAAGTTGTAGCGGTGCCTGTGGCGCTATCAACTCGAATAAATTTACCACCAGAAGCAAAACTACCCGATTCAACTCCGTACCCTGAGCGAGTCATATTTTCTGCTTCGATCCGTAGTGTAGAAGCAGGAGCAGGGGTTGGAGCAGGAGTAGGAGTAGGCGTGGGAGAAGGTGCAGGCGTGGGAGAAGGTGCAGGCGTGGGAGAAGGAGTAGGCGTGGGAGAAGCAACTGGAATGAATTCGATGTAATCAATTCTGGTTCGCTCTCGTTGCTCAGCGTCAGGTGTTCCCTGAATCGAAAAGGAAGTACCTTGATTGAGGGTAATACCTGAAGCAACAGTACGCCTTACAAAAGTCTTGCTGCTGGCACGAGTATCTCCTAGGTTTTTGTCGAGGTTCCAGCTATCAACTTGGTTACCAGCTACATTTACCGAAAGTTGACCGACACCGTCGCTCTCATCGTAGTAACCGATTACCACGTCGTAAGTGCCAGCAGTGCCAGAGAAAATACCACTAGCAGTTCCAATGCTGTCAGTTAGTGCAATTAGCCCACTTCCAGAGGCAAAACTACCTGACTCAATGCTGTATCCCAACAAAGACAACTGCTCTGCTTCAATTCGAGTCGAAGCCATGATAATTTCTCCTAACTGTACCTACACAAACACGATGCCCAAACCGCGAACGTTACTCTGCGTAACTCCCTCATGGCATAAGCTAACGAATTTGTAAGCCGGCATACCATTTGCTAACCCGCGATTTTACCTACTCTTCATCGGCTGTTTGCTTATGAAAAGCATTTGTAAAGTTGGCTACAGTCTTCCAGGAACATACGCAAGCTTGAGCGTGAAGCATTATCTTCGCGCTCAAGTTGCTCAAGTTGCTTATTCTTATCAGCAATAACCTGAATAATTGGGCATTAGGAAGGACAAAAGATCCCCTAATGACCTACTGAGTATTTAGCTCACGCTTTAACTTTCAGCTTTCGCAAAGCCACAAGAGTACCAGCAATAACGACAGATCCTACAACGGAGGAAGGTTCTGGCGTAGATGCAGGTGGTGGAGCAACTGCCAAGGTCTTTGTCCAGGTGTAACGGCCTGTATAAGACTCGCTGCCATCATTGGTAGAAACTCCTGTTGAGGTTGCATTAAAACCATAGGCATAGTAAGTGCTATCACCGATCGTTACCTTGGCAATTTCGCTGGCTTGAATTGAACCTTGAGTCTGTCTGGCAAATCCTAACAATATAGAGTCCCAAATTAAGTTACCAGTACTGTACTGCCTTGTTAAGATTCTAGGTTTCAGATCCAAGTGTCCGATCAGATCTAGCTTTAGCTCTCCTGTGACGCTGTCTAAAGTGAGTGAACCTACATTAGGATCACCAGAACTGGGTAAACCCGATGTGATGATAGAAGACCGTGCCGCTGATTGGAGGGCAGGAGTTAGGGTTGACCAGAGGCTACTCACTTGGCTATTTGAGGCAACGAAATCATTCAACCATTGATTTCCGAATACTGCCCAATCAGATGCTGTAACGCTCTGCACGGTTACGTTATGGTTGCTAAGGGTGCTACTAAAACCAACATTGGAAGTAGGATTTTCAGTAGTATGCCACAGTTCTACATTGGAGGTAGGGTCACTGTCTTGTAGAGCTGCTATAGCTGCACTGACATTGTTGACCGAGAAAGTACCGTTTGATCCACCTGCATAGGTTTTGTAGTTGGACGTATTAAAGGTAATGTTTTGTGGGGTGAATACGGCTGCGTGAGCTGGGCTAGCGATCGCCCCTACACTCAGGCACGCAACAGTTCCGAATAAAACTCGTGAAAGAGCCTTAACCATGCTGAATGTCTCCAAATTTATCCAAGTTGTGTTGACGGATTTCAGTCGAGATACAGAATCATGGGGCGAATAATGTACTGTCTCACGACTGCAATGATGGGTAGAATGAGGGCACTTTAGCAGCCAGCTGAAAAGTAAACAGTGCAATACATTCAACCGAACAAATTTTGCTGCTGCCTATTGTTTATTCTAGAAAAATCAATGACTAGAATGAATAAACCTAAACACGATTTAGACAAGAATTTAATGAAAAATAGTAGCAATTTTTGTGCAAAAAACTGCTTTGGTTAGTTGTAATTACAGAGGATTTTATCCCTCATCTCTATTAACGCAAAACCTACTTGAAGCTGACTAAGCCGGAGGAACCGTAATTTTTCTAATCTTTATAGAGCAGTTTCAAGTAATCCTAAATTAGGCATTCTTCAAGAACCCATGCCTACTTCACCTGATAGGTAGCTAAACGGGCAGCTTCTTCAACTGTGTTTTGGTAGAAACGCTCGTAAATTTCGAATAACTCATGGTACGTAGATGCATGTTGAACATTGGGCTGATGGCGGTAGGTGATGCGAATCAGGGGTTGAACTTGTTCAAGATTCTCCATTGCGCCGACAGCGTACATTGCGAGCACCGCAGCACCAAAGCTACTGCCCTCATAGACTTCTGGAACAAGTACCTCTGCTTGAAACAGGTCAGCCATCATTTGTCGCCAAATTTTTGACCGAGCAAAGCCCCCCGACGCTCGAATGACTTGAGCTGAGCCCGCTAAGTTCTGTAACGCTAAGTAGATACTGTACACACTGAAGAGTACACCTTCTAAAACCGATCGGATTAAGTGCGATCGCTGATGGTGTAATCCCAATCCAAAAAATGAGCCTCTCGCTTGGGCATTCCAATAAGGCGAGCGCTCACCCGACAAAAATGGCAAAAAGATCAACCCTTCTGCCCCAGCAGAGACGGTAGCCGCCGCCTCGATCATAAGTTCATAGGGATCGCGTCCCAACTGTTTCGCCTGAGCCACTTCCGCTTGGCAAAATTGATCTCGCAGCCATCGCAACACAATTCCCCCATTGTTTGACGGGCCACCAATCACCCAATGGTTTTGGGTAAGTGCGTAGCAGAAGGTACGTTCTTTTGGATCAATCAGCGGTTTGTGAGCAACAGTCCGCACGGCAGCACTTGTACCAATGGTAATTGCCATCTGATCTGGTGTAATTGCCCCAACCCCCAGATTTGCTAGCGCTCCATCATTTGCGCCAACTACTACAGGCGTATTGATTGCCAAACCCATTGCTTCTGCATAACGAGGTTTCAGACCTCGCAGTATATGGGTAGTTGGTACAAGTTGACTTAATTGAGTTCGCTTTAGCCCTGCGATCGCTAGTGCTGCCTCATCCCAATCCAACTTTTCAGGGTTAAGTAAGCCTGTGGCAGAGGCAATAGAATAGTCCACTACATATTTGTCAAAGAGTTGATGAAGAACGTACTCTTTAAGGGATACGAATTTTGCAGCTTTGCTAAATGTCTCTGGATCTTGTTCCTGCATCCACAGCAACTTTGTCACTAAAGAAGTGGGATGTGTAGGTGCACCCGTGCGCTGGTAGAGTTCGTGTCCTTTACCACTTTCTTTTAAGCGCTTCACTTGGGGCGCACTACGGTTGTCCGCCCAGATGATGCTATGAGTCAGGGGGTAACCTTTAGGGTCTACTGCAATCAGGCTATGGGTTGCAGCACCAAAGCCAACCGCAGCCACTTCTGATGCTGAAATTTGAGCTTGGTCAATCGCATCGCGAACCGCAGTAATGACAGCCGCGAAGATATCTTCTGGTTCTTGCTCTGCCCAAGATGGATGAGGCGTAAGCAAAGGATAGCCTTGATTACCAATCCCCTTACTCGCACCTGAAGCAGAAAACACAATTGCTTTAGTACTTGTTGTGCCTATATCGACACCAATAAAGTAAGGTGAATTCATGAATTCATCAGGGAGTGAGGGGGCAAAGGAGTGAGGAGGTAAGGGAGGGAATGAGTAGACTTCTACTGACCTCCCGCCCTTAATTCCCAGTCCTTGGGGTGTGCTTTAAAACTACCTTAAAGGTTGATTCTCCGGGTGCTAAGCGTATATAGAATTTGCTGAAGAAAATTTTGCTAAGAATCACAACTGGAATTTCGGCGATCGCCCCTAAAAAACTACCCATCCTAAGGCAACTCCAATTAGTGATGCAATGGCTACTGACCTCGAAGTTGGTGAGATGTAGCTGTGGGCGATTGCCAATTCTGCTGCTTAAGGTAGTCGGGAGAGCGAGGCTTATTCAGGTCACAGAATATGTCGATAAGCTGATGCTCAATTAATAAAACAGTGGCTATTTACCTCCTAGTTTATATATTAAACCGGCAATCATTGATCCTACGTTTTCTAGGCTGTAACCGTTGGAAACGCTAGATTTCCTTTTGGGACTTACGTTGCCGGGTTAATAGGTAGCCCGAAGTCCAGCTTTAAGTTGCTCTTTTGAAGGGATAGTCCACGAGTAATTACAAGGGAACGCAAAACTAGATAGAGCGATCGCCAACCTAGATGTGGAGTAATAACTAATTTATCAACACAAGATCAAGCGTTTCGTCGCTGAATTGGCTGAAAATCTCGGCTACTAAGAACAAATTTTAAGCAGTTAGTTCCATAGCATAGGATTGCTTTGAGATCAGTGAGTAAGCTAGATTAATAATGTTTAAAGGAAGCGAATGCCAACCCGATCAGGAAAGGCAAAATCATTGTAAAAATGTCTGACACTTTGCAGATCTTCTTGGGAATTGAGTTTTTTAAATACGAGGAAAACCTGTGACTCAAGCTTTACTGACAAGAAATGAAGCTCTGAGTCCTCCTTTGAAATGGGCAGGTGGAAAACGATGGCTAGTGCCAACTTTAAGGGAAGTTTGGCGATCGCATTCAAGCTTCAGATTAGTAGAACCCTTTGTAGGAGGAATGGCTGTTGCACTAGGTTTGCAGCCTAGATCAGCCCTTCTCAACGATTTAAACTCGCACCTGATCAACTTTTATCAATGGCTACAAAAAGGGCTATTAATTGACATTCCCTTAAGAAACGATTCTGACTATTACTACCTTTGTCGGCAGAGATTCAATGAACTGACTCGCAACAATCAGGCAGAAAGTTTAGAAGCAGCCAAGCTGTTCTATTTCATGAATCGCACCGGGTACAACGGATTATGTCGGTTTAATAACAGCAATCAGTTCAACGTTCCTTTTGGTCGGTACAAAACTATTCACTATGTTGAAAATTTTCTACCCTACACTCATGCTCTAAAAGACTTTGAGTTTGTTTCTATGGATTTCACCGAGTTGCTGACTCATTCCAATGATTTTATTTATGCAGATCCGCCCTACGATGTGGAATTTACCAAATACAGCGCAAATGACTTCAAGTGGCAAGACCAGATTCGCCTAGTAGAATGGCTCAACCGTCATAATGGACCGGTTGTTGCCTCGAACCAAGCAACCGATCGCATCATTGAGTTATACAGCGATTTTGGATTTTCCATTGAGCTGCTAGATGCCCCTCGGCGTATTGCTTGTAATGGCGATCGCAAACCTGCTAAGGAAATTCTCGCTTACAAAAACCTATCGACCGTTCTTAGCCACCCCGCTAAGTTTTTGTATTAAAATATACCGTGTATATACTTAGAGATACAATGTATCATTTTGTCGAAGTCCGTATTAAGCCCATAGCCTAATGCTCTGTCGATAAATACGCTGTTAATAGAGTGTTGATCTTCAACTTGCTATAAGTAACGCGATGCATAAAGAACCTGGATGGGGCTACTAGCAAGTTTGCAGTTGCACTTACGATTTCATCGCATAGGGCAAAGATGGGGCAAAAATGAGTACTGACCTTGACTTGGAACAGACAGTGGCGATCGCCAAAACACCTTCACAACCCGCTTTTAGGAATACAAAAAGGGGAAAGGGTGCTACTACCTATGACTTCAAAGTGCAAATCAGTTCCGGCTCATTAACTGGCAAAACCTTTGAGGGTTCTTTTAGCTACAATGCCTCTACCCTATCTGGAGAAGGATTTGAAACCATTGGACTTGCTCAGGGGCTAAACGTTTCCTTCAACTTTCTCAACCACAAATACAGCGAAGCAGATGATGTCCGGTTTCCTGACTCACCCGTTTTGCAGTTCAAAGATGGAGAATTATCTGGGCTGAAATATGCCCCATTTGACTTTATCTTTCACCTCAGTAGTCAGTCTAATCAGAGCCAAAGTGCCTTTACCTATGACGTGGCTGTGGGCGAGGGTGAAGGTCAAGTCAGTTACGTTCAGCGGGAATCTGCTGCATCTACACAGAATACGCCTAACCTTACAGGGCTTGCTTTCTCTGGTCTAAGTTGGCTGTTACGGAAAAAAGCTGTCTCTCCCCAGAAAGCCTAAAACCCATAATCTGTACAGCGCTACACACCTGGAATTAAAAAGTGCCCACCTAGCAGGCAGGGCATTTTTTAATTGAATGATGGCACCAGTCACTCAAGTTAGGACAGAAAGAAGGGCACCGGGCAAAGCCCGGTGCCCTTCTTTCTGTCCTAACCTATATGGCTACAGCTATACTAGACCTCACGCAGGAAGTCGTACTAATTAGCGGAAGCTGATGACTGAGGTGGCATGACTACTTTTTTCGCTAAACCCAGTGTTTTTAAAACTTGAATTGCCCACCAGGTAACGTCTACTTCCCACCATTTCCAACCTGCTTTTGCCACATTAGGATGAGCATGATGGTTATTGTGCCAGCCTTCCCCATAGGTGAGAAGGGCTGCCCACCAGAGATTGCGAGATCCGTCTTCTACTTCAAATGAGCGATAGCCAGTCATGTGAGTAGCAGAATTAATTGACCAGGTGCTATGCCAGAGTATGACTGCTCTCAAGATTGAGCCATAGATTACAAAAGACCAGCCGCCTAATGCGAAGAGCAACAGTCCTAGAGGAATTTGCAGCAGCAGAAAGTTGCTATCGAGCCAGCGGTAATAAGGGTCACGAGCTAAATCAGGCGCGTATTTCTGGTAAGTTTCTCGCTTAAAGAATTCAGCACGAGGATAGAGTAACCACAACATGTGGCTCCACCAAAATCCACGGCTGGCAGCGTAGGGGTCTTTATCTGCGTCTTCAGTATAAAGATGATGTTGGCGATGTCCAGAAACCCAGAAAATCGGACCACCTTGGAGTGCTAGAGCACCGATCGTAGCAATGATGTATTCCAACGGTTTAGGAACTTGAAAGCTGCGGTGCGTTAGGAGGCGATGATAGCCTAGGCAGATGCCAATGCTGCCCAGTAGCCAGTGTAAAAAGATCGCGGCACCTAAAGCAGACCAGGAGAAAAACCAGGGAGCCAACAGTGCAAGAAGATGGATTGATCCAAAAAAGACCACATTTACCCAGTTCAGCACCAGGGGCTGACCGCCTGCAGTGACGGTTTGCATTGAATTAGAAGTCATAAATCTTCCTTAAAAAATGCCTTGCATCAATCCAGCCCATTCAGGAAAGCCGTTTGGAACACTTAAGTTTTCCTTTTGTTGATTTGGCTTCACGCTGATTTAGGAATACCGTTAAAGTAAAAGGGGAGTGCAAGTGCTACTTACATTCTTAGCGTAACAACGTTCCCGTTTAAATGCAAGTAGCACTTGCATATTTTCATGAGTTCTCAATCTAATTCAACTCGACAGCGTTTAATCCGAGCAGCGCTTCAGCTATTTACGGCTCAAGGCATCACTGAGACGACCACTCGACAGATTGCTGAACTGGCGGATGTGAATGAAGTAACGCTATTTCGACAGTTTGGCAATAAGCAGGGTTTGCTTCTGGCGGTGATTGAAGACACGGGAATTTTCACTCGTTTAGGAGAGTCTTTGGGGCAAGCAGCCAATAATGCTGATGATATTACTCATGCGCTCAATTCCTACGGCGAAAAATGTTTGCAGAAGTTAGACCAGATGCCAGAGCTTGTCCGATCGCTGATTGGGGAAGCAGGAAAATTTTCTTTAGAAAATCGGCAGGCGTTGGGGCATGGGTTAGCTCAAGTCAATCACTATACGGCGCAATATTTAGCAACTGTGCTTCAAGGGCACCCGCTAACTCACTTTTCGGTAGAGAAGCTGGCTGGATTTCTCAACTTGTCGCTGTTGGGATATGCCACGCTTGAGTTGACTAGTGAGTTTCATGACCTTTGGAGCGATCGCCACGATTTTGTCATTGACCTGGTGGAATTATTGCTTCGGAGTGCTGTATTGATTTCGGAACAAACCAGTATTCCTTCAACGACCGCCGACTCAGTTGACGCAGACGAGGTTAAGCCTGCTTTAGCAGGTTCAAAGCCAGCCGTCGCGGATTTACCTGCCAGCCTGGTTCAAACAATTTTGCAGCGGGCGAAAAAGTTGGATGTTCAAGACTATGCTTTGGCCTATGTTCTATTCGGGGCGGGTTTGAGTCCTGTAGAAGTTGTCGGGCTGCGGCGATCGCACTACCTTCAAGAGACGCAGCAGCATTTGCTTCAAGTCAATCAAGGGGTATCTCGTCAAGTGCCCCTTAACCAATGGATCATGGGACAACGCTACGGTTCTGTGACTCGTAATCCTTTAACGCAGTGGCTTAAAACTCGTAAGGATGATGGAACCGCTCTATTTCTAAATGAGGCAGGAAGTCCGATCTCAGAAGTGGAAATTCGTCTGCGCTGGCAGGTCTGGGTAGAAGATTTGACCACGCTATCGGGACAACCTCTGCGGATTGAGCAGGCACGGCAAACCTGGTGTGTGGAGATGTTGCTGAGGGGAATTAGCCTGGAAAATTTGAGTATTCTCAGCGGTTGGACTGCTACACAGCTACAGCCCTATGTTCAAAGAGCTAGAGAAAAGGCTGCTTTACAGCAGGCAATTCGATTAGATCAAAAGCCCAAAGGACAATCTGCTTCCCCTACTACTACGGGACAAGATTTAGAAAACCTTTGATGCGCTGGTCAAATGGCTAGTCTAGCGTCGTATGAGTTGTTTGTAACATTCCTCATTTTAGCTATTCTCCGGTATCTAAGATTACATCTTCCCGCTGAGAGCCTTTGCTAAGTTCATCCTCGAATTCAATAAATTTTGGTGTGAGGATTAGATGCGTAAGTTCCTTTGGCGAACGCTGCTGCTGAATGTAGCAGCTTTGGCTTTTTATTGGGTCGGTGCAGGGGAGGCGATCGCTAGCGAAACCGAAATTCGCCCAGTTTCTCAAAACTCTGATTCTCAAAACTCTGAACCGCAAGCAGCATTCACTTCTGTTGAGGCGCTTGAATCTTTTGTTGAGTTTGAGAACATCGATCGTTCAGCCCTATCGCCTAGTGGGTTGGAGATTGCTCAAACAGAGGTTCCAAATACTACCCGTATAGAGCCTACTGAGATATTCTCAGCAGAACCAAGCCCAGCAGAACTAACCCCAGCAGAATCAAGTATGGAGAATGGCGATCGCATTTCTCCCATAGCTGAAATAGAATCACCTTCCTCTGTCACACACACTGCTTCGTCACCCGATCTTCGGGGAGCGATGTCTCAGCTCAGCTCAGTTTCCCAGCTATCTGACGTTCAGCCCACGGACTGGGCTTTTCAGGCAGTGCAATCTCTCGTAGAGCGCTACGGCTGCATTGCCGGATACCCTGATGGTACCTATCGCGGCAATCGATCGCTGACTCGCTACGAATTTGCAGCAGGGCTAAATGCCTGTCTCGATCGGGTCAATGAGCTAATTGCTGAGGGTCTGGCGGATGCAGTGTCCCGTGAAGACTTAGCAACAATTGAGCGACTGCAACAAGAATTTGCAGCAGAACTGGCTAGCCTGCGCGGTCGGGTCGATACGCTGGAAGCTCGAACCGCCGAACTGGAAGCAAACCAGTTTTCAACCACAACAACTTTAAGTGGCTTGGTTTGGTTTAACCTCACTGGAGCTTTCGCGGACGGAGATATTCAAGTAGAAACGTCTGATATCACAGCCCCTCCTGTAATTAGACCGGCAGGACGAGATCCCGTTACAGGTAGACCCCTAACTGCAGAAGTTACGGATGATCCAGAAATCACCTTTAGCAACTTGGCCTGGATAACGCTCAACACTTCTTTTACAGGGCGGGACAATTTGGTGACGCAGTTGGCGGTGGGTAATGGAGACTCCCCTGCTAATGTTTTCGCTTCGGCAGGTCTCTACAACACGTTCGGAGTTCCCTACACTGACCAAACGGGTGGAGTAAACATTGGCGATGTCACCGTAGTCGTTCGAGAACTGTTTTATGAGTTTCCGGTAGGCGACGATGTTCAAGTGATCGTTGGACCTAGAGTTAACTGGTACCGATACTTTGACAACAACAGCTTCACCTTCTTCCTCAACGGCACTAGCAGTTTCAACTCAATTGGCAGCACACTACTGAATACCATTGACCGAGGCTCAGGTGCGGTAGCGCTCTGGCAACTGAGTGACCAATTCCGGTTGGGCGTAGGCTATTTGGGCGAGAACAACGAATTCCTTCCAGCTAGCCTATTTAGAACTTCTTCGGACCCTGACGAGGGTTTGTTTGGTGGAACCAATACCCTGACTGCTGAGCTGACTTATTCTCCTACCAGCACCTTTAATGTCCGACTGCTGTACAACCGCTCTAATCTGAATGCCGTATTTGGACAAGTTGGTGGAGCACCCGGAGAACCCATCTATGGATTATTAGATGATGGAGCAGGTGGCGGATTGAATGACGCGACTGCCGATACCTTCAATATCAACTTTGACTGGTTGATTACGCCTGGTATCGGAATCTTCAGCCGATATACCTATGGCATCACGCACATCGAGCCAGGAGATGTAGACGCTCAGTCATTTCAGGCAGGGTTGGCTTTCCCTGATCTAGGTAAAGAGGGGGCTCTGGCAACGCTTTCATACATGATTCCTTTCTCAGTGCTAGACGGTCGTGAGTTATTGGTCTCGGGGGGTGGCGATGGTGGAGTGCAGTATGAATTTGAAGCAACGTACTACTACCCTCTGACCGATAACATTGCATTAGTTCCTGCGTTTTATATAATTGGCAACGCTAACAACTTTAGCGACAACCCAACTATCTACGTTGGCAACTTACGGGCACAGTTTGCCTTTTAGTCTGCCTTCTTAACATTCCTCAACAGCTTTTGTACAGACGCAGCTGATTGCGTCTGTACAAGACCCTGACTGGCATACAGCCTTGCTTCTTTTGATCTGAATACTCTGCTTTCCTTGAGCTAACTGCCTCTTGGTCAAGTTATCGATCAGTTTGTGAAGCGTTTTGTAACTCTTGTTTCGTCTTGTATGATCCGAGTCCCAGTCTCCACAAAATCCGAGTATCTTGGGAAACATAAAGGAAAGCTTAAGAACGAGAGGTCGCTATGACTCCCCTAATGTTGAGACAACTCTGGGCTTTAGTTGAGACAACTCAGTCCAACATTCTCTTAAGTTTGGATGATTCTAGTCTGGTGCAGTGGTTATTACGTCAGGTGCGCTCCGAGCGATCGCTTGACCATCATGAACTTGATGCGCTCAGTGCTTATATTCAATCCAGACTACCGCTGATTCGGGACTTGGCCCAAGGGCGCTAAATTTAATATTTAATTTTCAATCTTTAAGTATTTTTTATTGTTTCACTCATGTAACCTGTCACTCCTCTCAGCCCTTCTACGCAATTTATCGTTTGTTTATGGGCGGAGAATTGTGCAATTAGATACAAACAGAAAGCTAAAAGCGTTGGATGGTAGTACAGTTCAGTGCAGCAACCGGAGTCTAGGTTGTTCCTGTTTCTCAGACTCTTATCTTGTGTAGCAGAGGCGAAGCTTGAGGCTCGTCGGTCCAGTGTCTGCTGTATAGGTTGAGTCCTGTTAAGCGTTTGGGCAGCTACTCCAGACAATCTGCTATTGTGCCAATACTAATCTCTGTTTGTTGACATAGTGAGTGAGATTTATATGAGTAAGTGGGGTTCTCTGCTATTGGCAATGATGCTCGCCGTAGCACCAATAGCGGCTTGTAGTTCTTCATCCGATACGGCAGGAACCGAAGAGGGCGAAGGCGCTAGTGGTCACCTATCCACTGTTTTAGGGCGAGGCTCTTTAGTTTGTGGTGTAAACGGTCAGCTACCAGGGTTTAGTTTCGTCAATGAGACAGGCGAGTATTCGGGACTGGATGTTGACGTGTGTAAGGCGATCGCCGCTGCTATGTTCGATGATCCTGAGGCTGTTGAATATCGTAACCTCAGTGCCCAAGAGCGTTTTACTGCTGTTCAATCAGGCGAAATTGATGTGTTGATTCGCAACACAACTTGGACAATCAGCCGCGATACATCTGTTGGTATGGAGTTTGCACCTACCACCTTTTACGATGGTCAGGGCATGATGGTGCCCGTCGCGAGTGGCGTTGAAGATTTGGAAGGACTAGCAGGAAAATCTATCTGTGTGCAGTCGGGTACTACAACAGAGTTGAACTTAACCGATCAGATGCGGAAGATTGGCGCTGAATTTACCCCAATTGTATTCGACGACGAAGATGCGGTTTATGCAGCCTATGCTCAAGGGCGCTGCCAGGGTGTAACCTCTGACCGCTCTCAGCTTACTGCCCGTCGTGAAACCCTGGCGACTCCCGACGAACATGTGGTGTTAGATGTGGTGATGTCGAAAGAACCACTTGGACCAGCGGTTGCTAACGGGGATACGCAGTGGTCTGACGCTGTGAAGTGGATTACCTATGCTTTGATCCAGGCTGAGGAGTTCGGCATTACCTCTGAAAATATCGCCGAGTTTGAAAATAGCGAAGATCCAAGCATTCGGACTTTCTTGGGTTTAGAAGGGAGTTTGGGATCGGATATGGGCTTACCAAATGACTTTACAGCTCGTGCGATTAGAGCCGTGGGCAACTATGGTGAGATTTATGAACGCAACATCGGTGAACCGTTTGGACTAGAGCGTGGACCAAACGAACTTTGGACGAACGGAGGATTGCTCTACGCTCCTCCTTTCCGCTAATGCTCAGGAGCTAGTAGCTAGGCTCACCTTTTGGACTATTAGCTGTTAGAGTTTGCCGCAAGACTGATTTGTCATGTACTTTTGCGTGACAAATCAGTCGTCATTAAATCGATCTTCTGAAAGTCTGGACAATCTCCTAGTTCCTAACACCAGTTTTTAGCCCTGGGTCATTCGATCAATGGATGAAAAGATTCCGTTTTGGCGTGACGATCGCGTCCTTAAAATTATCGGACAAGTGATAGCAGTGGTCGTGTTTGTCACGGTCATGCTGATCTTGGGAAGCAATATCGCCCGTAACTTTCAAAGTTTAGGCATTACATTCGGATTTGGTTTTTTAAGACGAGCCGCTTCTTTTGGTATTGGTGATACGCCAATTCCCTATACTCCCAGTGATTCCTATGGGCGGGCTGTTTTAGTTGGATTGGTCAACTCACTGCGAGTGATGATCCTGGGCATTATCTTAGCCACTGTGGTTGGGATCGCTGTAGGAGTTGCCCGTCTTTCAGACAACTGGCTGCTCAAACAGATTGCTGGCATCTATGTAGAGCTTTTCCGCAACACACCTCTGTTGCTGCAATTATTTTGCTGGTACTTTGCGGTTTTTCTTAATCTCCCTGGCGACCTTGAAAATCCACCGCGCCTTCCAGGGCCTATTTTTCTGACTCAGCGTGGAGTTGATATGCCCTGGCCAGACGGAACGCTGCAAACCTGGCTGTCAGTGGCATTTTTGCTAATTAGTGCAGTTTTAGCCTTTATTATCTGGCGACGGCGCACCACGGCGATGGTGCAGCGCGGAGAGTCAGGGCGATCGCTCCAGATGATCTTGATCGGCATTGGCGTTCTTGCTCTGTTAGCTCTGATCTTCGGGCTTCAGTGGGATCGCCCAAACCTATCTGAAGGAGCAATTACTGGCGGGCTAAACCTCTCTCCAGAATTTGGAGCGGTGCTATTTGGACTGATCTTTTACACGGCTGCTTTTATTGCTGAAGTGGTTCGGGCAGGAATTCAATCTGTTACTAAGGGGCAATGGGAAGCCGCTAGAGCTTTGGGACTAAGACCTACATTAGCTATGCGGTTAGTAATTTTCCCACAGGCATTGCGGGTGATGATTCCACCACTGACGAGTGAGTACCTGAATCTGGCAAAAAATTCTAGTTTGGCGATCGCTGTAGGATACGCCGATGTGTATGCCACTTCTTTTACCACCTCAAACCAAACTGGACGCACCATCGAAATGATCCTGATTCTGATGGCAACCTACCTGACCATCAATCTAATCATTTCCTTAGGAATGAATACGTTTAACCGTTCTGTTCAATTGAAAGAGCGTTAACTTGCTGTCTGCATTCTTTTACCTTTGACCTCTCATGACCACAACAAATCCAGAGCCAAGTGTCGTTGCGGCTCCCCCGATTACCCGGATCAGCCCCGGAGCATGGGTTAAAAAAAACCTGTTTAGTGATTTGTTTAACACTATTCTGACGATTATTTGCTTGGGGGCGATCGCCTGGTTAGGCTACGGGCTGCTCACCTGGATCTTTACTCAAGCTCAATGGCAGGTTGTTCCAGCCAACTTGAGACTGTTTTTTGTAGGGCGATATCCTGCTCCACTCATGTGGCGACCTTGGACAGCATTGGGTATTATTGCCGTTTCGGCTGGGCTAACCTGGGGGATTTTAGCTCGCTCAACCTGGTTATTTAATCGAACGGGGTTGATTTTCTTGGGTGTGCTCGCGGTGCTTTTCGTCGCGCTGTCCGTTCCCGTTAGTCTCAACACGAGTCTTTTACTCTTAGCGATATTAGGGCTTAGCGTCGCCGCTGCCTTTGCTGGGCAACAGATCGGACAACGCTTTCCGACTTTGGTTTCCTGGCTGGCGTTAGGTTGGCTAGGAATTTTCTTCATCGTCTTTGGTCTGATTCGCGGCGGGTTGTTTCTTCGAGAGGTCAGACTCGATGACCTCAGCGGATTATTGTTGACTCTACTTACTGCAATTGTCAGCATTGTCCTTTCCTTCCCAATTGGAATCTTGTTAGCACTGGGACGACAGAGCAATTTACCCGTCGTCCGCTGGATGTCGATTGGCTTCATCGAAATTATTCGAGGTCTGCCGCTAATTACAATTCTGTTTATGTCTTCGCTGCTGGTCCCGCTGATCTTGCCACCTAATGTGCGGATTGATCGGGTGGTTCGAGCGATCGCGGGGTTAACCCTGTTTAGCGCTGCCTATTTAGCAGAAAATGTGCGGGGCGGTTTGCAATCCATTCCTAGAGGACAAGCTGAAGCCGCAAAAGCGTTAGGACTTAGCGCTCCTCTGGTGACAGTGCTGATCATTTTGCCGCAGGCGCTCAAAGCAGTTATTCCTACCATTGTGGGGCAGTTTATCAGCTTATTTAAAGACACTTCCTTACTCGCTATTATCGGCTTTGCAGAACTATTAGGAATTTCTCAATCCATCCTGTCTAACCCCAATTTTCTGGGTCGCTACCAGGAAGTTTATGCTTTTGACACGGTCATTTATTTCTGCTGCTGTTATGCAATGGCGTTAGCGAGCCGTCGTCTTGAAAAACAACTCAGAACTGAAAACCGATAAGTGTAATCGCTAACAGTTTGATCCCTTGCAGCAGCGTTATGTTGACGTGTAAAGCAAGTAGAACAGTTCACTATTCTGGCGCTAAAATCTAATAACTTCCACGACTTCAAAAAATCCCTTTAATTAGGACACAAATCCACTTAACGTCTCAAGGAATAAGCAAAATGACTCAAGCTCAAACTGATGCCGTTCAGCCCGAAATTGGTTCGGAAAAAGTCATCATCGCTAGAGACGTTGAAAAGTGGTATGACAACAACTTTCACGTTTTGCGTGGCGTTAGCCTAAGTGTGAATAAGGGTGAAGTGGTTGTTGTGATGGGCCCTTCTGGTTCCGGTAAATCTACCTTTATTCGCACTTTTAATGCGCTAGAGTCTTACCAGAAAGGAAGCATTGAAATTGATGGCATAAAGCTTTCTCATGACCTGAAAAATATTGAGACCATCCGTCGAGAAGTGGGGATGGTGTTCCAACAGTTCAACCTGTTCCCTCACTTAACAGTCCTGAAAAATGTTACGCTCTCGCCCATTTGGGTGCGTCGCTGGCCCAAAGCAAAGGCAGAAGAAGTTGCACTACAACTGCTGGAGCGAGTCGGCATCCTGGAGCAAGCGCACAAGTTTCCAGGGCAGCTTTCTGGAGGACAACAACAGCGGGTGGCGATCGCTCGTGCTTTAGCCATGCAGCCCAAGATAATGCTGTTTGATGAACCTACCTCTGCGCTTGACCCGGAAATGGTTCGTGAAGTACTGGACGTAATGCGAACTTTGGCCAATTCGGGGATGACGATGGTTTGCGTCACTCATGAAGTGGGTTTTGCGCGAGAAGTTGCTGATCGCGTAGTGCTAATGGACAGCGGTGTGCTGGTAGAAGAAGCTACGCCCGAAGAATTTTTCCAAAATCCAAAAGAAGAGCGGACGCAGAAATTCCTCTCTCAAATCCTCTGATTGCAGATGTCATACTGGAGAAGCACTGCTCTCTCCGGTTGACATGCTAGGAACCTTTCAACAAAGTAATCTCCGCATTGAAGTCGAAGCGTCAGAGGTAGACATTCGACACAGTCTTCTCCGTCCAGCCGAGTTTCAACAGTGGTTAGCTCCACAAACTTTTTCAGCAGGACTTCCCGATCAGCTAGCTTCAGGTACTGTTTACACCAGTTGGCTTGGGCCTTTAGCCATTCAACATCGGGTAGATTTGGCTGAACCTAATGGCTTACGGTTACTGCTGAGCCAAGGTATTGATGGGTACCACGAATGGTACTGGGGAGAAGGCTGGATTCAGTCTTGCTTAGCAGGGGTTTCAATTTTGCCACTGAGCCTTGGACAAACGTTAAGTCTGCTGCGACTTCAGCAGTTCTTGAAGAGTAAGTAGAATTTCCAGGTTACTCTACGGTAAATCTTCCTCTCTCATGTCCTGCATTCTCAACCTAACTGAGTCGGCATGAGAGGGTAAGCCTTCTGCTTGAGCCAATAGGTCAATGGCACCAGCAACCTGCTGGAGTGCAGCAGGAGAATACTGAATCAAACTGGAAGCTTTCATAAAGGTTTCTACCCCAAGCGCAGAGGCATAGCGGGCTGAGCCAGAGGTAGGCAGGGTATGGTTTGGTCCTGCCAAGTAGTCTCCGACCGCCTCAGGAGTAGAACAACCTAAGAAAATGGCTCCCGCATGACGAATCTCCTCAATCAGGCTCCAGGGGTCGGCAACTTCTAGCTCTAAATGCTCTGGTGCAAACTCATTCGACAGCTCAGCCGCCGTTGAGAGTGAATCAACAATCACAACCAGTCCGTAATGGGCGATCGCCTTTTCTGTCAACAGATTACGAGGGTGATTAATCAGTTGCTTGTCAACCTCTGCGACCACCTGCCGCGCTAGTCCTGAATCTGGGGTCAGCAAAATTGCAGCAGCTAGGGGATCATGCTCTGCCTGCGCCAGCAAGTCGGCCGCAACGTGAGCAGGGTTAGCTGTGCCATCGGCAATAATGAGGACTTCTGATGGGCCCGCCAGGGAGTCAATGCCAACCGTGCCGTAGACCAATTTCTTCGCCAGCGTCACGTAGATGTTGCCTGGTCCGGTGATCACATCTACTTTCGGAATTGTTTCGGTCCCATAAGCGAGAGCGGCGATCGCCTGAGCGCCACCTACCCGATAAATTTCCTGTACGCCTGCTTCTTGTGCAGCCACTAAAACCGCAGCATTAACCGCTTTGTTGGGTCCAGGAGGGGTCACCATCACGATTTGGGGCACCTTCGCCACCTTTGCCGGAATTGCATTCATCAACACCGTACTGGGGTAGGATGCCCGCCCCCCCGGAACGTAAAGTCCGGCTCGATCCACTGGCGTATAGCGTTTTCCCAAAACGACCTCGTGATCCCCAAACTGCACCCAGCTTTTAGGGACACGCTGACGGTGAAAGGACTCAATATTGCGACAGGCTAATCGGATTGCGTCCAGCAACTCCTTGGAGACTTGCTGATAGGCTGCATCGAGTTCTGAACCGCTAACTCTCAGCTCTTCAGGCTTGAGAAGTTGCCCATCAAACTCCTCTGTGTAGTGCAGTAGGGCACGATCCCCTTGACGCTTGACTGCTTGAAGCACTTCCCGAACCGTTGCCTCTTTATGGACAACTTGGTCATCGTGGGTGCGATCGCAGATCCGTCGCAATTCAGTTTGTGCTTCAGACCGCTGAGTAATAATTCGCAGCATCGCCACTTTAATTTAGAAATGCTAATCCGGGATAACCCGCTCAACTACCACAAGTTCTGAGGGTCGCTAAACCTCATAAATTCTAGCGGTTACAGCCGCCATTCTGAACCTGTATGTATCTAGCTTAACCTGGATTTTCCGATGATATGTATTGTTTCAGTAGATGCTAGACTAATTTGTCTGGTAATTTCTCTAATCATTCGCTAGAATGATTAGTCGCTATAAGCTCTCCCATAAGCAAGCTAACCTGAAGATTAACTGTGGCAAATATTAAGTCCGCTATCAAGCGCGTTAAAATTGCGGAGCGCAACCGTCTCCGTAACAAGTCGTACAAATCAGCAGTCAAAACGCTGATGAAACGTTACCTTACTGCTGTCGAGGCGTATGCTGCTAACCCTACTCCTGACTCAAAGGAGGAAGTTCAACAGCGCATGTCGGCTGCTTTCAGCAAAATTGACAAAGCCGTGAAGAAGGGTGTGATTCACCCCAACACCGGTGCCCGGAAGAAGTCTCGCCTTGCTAAAGTTTTGAAAGCTCACGAAGCACCCGTTTCCCAGGCTTCCTAAAGACTTTTTAGTTTTTAGAGTTGGGTTAAGGCATTGGGCAAGTAAGCTTCGGAGAAACTATGCAGTTGATTGATACTCACGTTCACCTCAACTTTGAGAGCTTTCAGCCTGATTTGGCAGCGATCGCTCAAAATTGGCGTGAAGCCGGAGTTGTGCGTCTTGTGCATTCTTGCGTCGAGCCAACTGAGTTCAGCAAAATTCAATCCATTGCCGATCAGTTTTCTGAGCTGTCTTTTGCTGTCGGTTTACATCCGCTAGATGTAGACAAATGGGAATCTGACTCTGCTAGTCAACTCCTGGCTCTAGCTCAATCTGATTCCAGAGTGGTAGCAATTGGAGAAACTGGGCTGGACTTTTACAAGGCTGAGAATCAAGTGCAGCAAGAAGCTGTCTTTGTGGCTCAGTTGGCGATCGCCCAACAGCTTGATTTGCCCGTAATCGTCCACTGCCGTGATGCTGCGTCTCTAATGGCAGAGTTGTTGCGTTCCTTCTGGAACCAGCACGGACCGGTCAAAGGTGTAATGCACTGCTGGAGCGGTACCCCCGAAGAAACCCAGTGGTTTTTAGATTTAGGGTTCTATATCAGCTTCAGCGGCATTGTGACCTTTAAAAATGCTCTCCAGGTGCAAGCTTCGGCTCAGATGGTTCCAAGCGATCGCATCTTAATCGAAACGGACTGTCCTTTTCTGTCTCCTGTGCCTAAACGCGGTGAGCGGCGCAATCAGCCCGCTTATGTCCGTTATGTAGCAGAGCAAATCGCTCGTTTGCGTCAAGTTTCTTTAGAAGACATTGCGAACCAAACCACCGCGAACGCTTGTCGCCTTTTTGGGTTGTCATTGCCCTACCCTGCGTCAAGTTCAAGCCAACCTTTGGTCAATGTGCCTAGTTAGTTGACGCGTCCCTCGGCGATCGGCTAACCGTCCGGTACTAGCAGAAAACCGGCAACACGAATTGAAATGCTTGCGACATAATGGTCTTTAGGTGTATACAATCATTGAAAACC
Source organism: Oculatella sp. FACHB-28 (assembly GCF_014696015.1). Taxonomy (NCBI): domain Bacteria; kingdom Bacillati; phylum Cyanobacteriota; class Cyanophyceae; order Oculatellales; family Oculatellaceae; genus Oculatella; species Oculatella sp. FACHB-28. Next base: position 140,775 of record NZ_JACJPJ010000043.1, read on the forward strand.
GTTGACAAAGTCGAGCCATGTGAATTAGCAGTTAGAGTCACATCCCGTTTTGTCCTTGACGGTTCACCCAAGCTAGCGGAGCTTCTGCCTAATGTCTTTCTAAGCAAACTTCTACCGTTCAGCAAAGTGGATTGTCCTCTAGCTACAAACGAACCACCCCAAGTTACTCGCCGATATTGGAACTCATCCCAAGCTTTTTAGCTAAAACCAAACCTATCTAACTCTAAGTTAGTTTCAGTCCTCTTTGCTTTGAGGTCTGATTTTTTCATTGACATATCCACACAGATACTATAATATCTGGGACTCGCCCTGAGCGTGACCCGTTCAAGGAGACGCATGACTAACCTAACCCAAACTGCACCCGCCTTCGCCCTACCAGATTTAGTTGAAATTCAGCGGGCTAGTTTCCGTTGGTTTCTAGAAGAAGGACTGATTGAAGAATTAGAAAGTTTCTCACCCATAACCGACTATACAGGCAAACTGGAGCTGCACTTCCTGGGGAAGGACTACAAGCTCAAGCGACCAAAATACGACGTTGATGAAGCAAAACGGCGGGACAGTACCTACGCCGTTCAGATGTATGTCCCTACCCGGTTGATTAATAAAGAAACCGGAGAGATTAAAGAGCAAGAAGTCTTCATCGGAGACTTACCGTTGATGACCGATCGGGGAACGTTCATCATCAATGGTGCAGAGCGGGTCATTGTCAACCAAATTGTTCGTAGTCCTGGGGTTTACTACAAAGCCGAGACTGACAAAAACGGGCGACGCACCTACAACGCGAGTTTAATCCCTAACCGTGGGGCTTGGCTAAAGTTTGAGACTGACAAGAATGACTTAGTTTGGGTACGTATTGATAAAACCCGCAAGCTCTCGGCTCAGGTATTGCTTAAAGCACTGGGTTTGAGCGATGGGGAAATTTTTGATGCACTGCGTCACCCCGAATATTTCCAGAAAACAATTGAGAAAGAGGGGCAGTTCAGCGAAGAAGAAGCGCTGATGGAACTGTACCGGAAGCTGCGTCCCGGTGAACCACCCACCGTTTCGGGTGGACAGCAGCTTCTAGACTCTCGCTTCTTTGACCCCAAACGGTATGACTTGGGGCGGGTGGGTCGCTATAAGCTCAACCGCAAGCTGAGACTTAACGTTCCAGAAGCAACACGGGTGCTAACGCCTCAAGATATCTTGGCGGCGATCGATTACTTGATCAACCTGGAATTTGATATTGGCAGTGTGGACGATATTGACCACTTAGGTAATCGTCGAGTTCGCTCGGTGGGTGAACTGCTACAAAACCAGGTGAGAGTAGGATTGAACCGCTTGGAACGCATCATTCGAGAACGAATGACTGTTTCTGATGCTGATTCTCTGACTCCCGCTTCACTGGTTAACCCCAAGCCTCTGGTTGCTGCAATCAAAGAGTTCTTTGGTTCATCCCAACTCTCACAGTTCATGGATCAAACCAATCCTCTAGCAGAGCTAACGCACAAGCGTCGTCTGAGTGCTTTGGGTCCAGGTGGTTTGACCCGTGAACGGGCAGGTTTTGCAGTGCGGGATATTCACCCATCACACTATGGTCGCATTTGTCCTATTGAGACTCCTGAAGGACCAAACGCAGGCTTGATTGGTTCTCTGGCGACCCATGCGCGGGTCAACTCTTACGGTTTCATCGAAACACCCTTTTATCCAGTTGAGAATGGACGGGTTCTGAAGGAGCAGTCGCCGCTCTACATGACAGCGGATGAGGAAGACGATCTGCGGGTTGCTCCGGGCGATATTCCCATGGATGAAAACGGCTACATCTTGGGTGAGTCTGTAGCGGTTCGCTACCGTCAGGATTTCACCACGACAACGCCTACCGAGGTGGACTACGTGGCGGTTTCCCCCGTGCAGATCATCTCAGTAGCGACCTCCCTCATCCCGTTCCTAGAGCACGATGACGCGAACCGGGCATTGATGGGATCAAACATGCAGCGTCAAGCGGTGCCTCTGCTACGTCCTGAGCGTCCTCTGGTAGGTACCGGGTTAGAAGCTCAGGCAGCGCGTGACTCTGGTATGGTTACCGTTAGCCGACTGGATGGGGAGATTTCTTATGTAGATGCCAATCGCATTCGGGTCAGAAATGCTGAAGGCAAAGAAGTAGAGCATCTGCTGCAAAAATACCAGCGCTCTAACCAGGACACCTGTCTAAATCAGCGACCGATTGTGTTTGTGGGCGATCGCGTCGTCACGGGTCAAGTCCTGGCAGATGGTTCTGCTACTGAGGGCGGTGAAATTGCTTTAGGGCAAAACGTCATCGTCGCCTACATGCCTTGGGAAGGCTACAACTACGAGGATGCCATCCTAATTAGCGAACGTCTGGTTTACGACGATGTTTATACTTCCATCCACATTGAGAAGTATGAAATTGAGGCTCGTCAAACCAAGCTTGGACCTGAAGAGATTACCCGTGAAATTCCTAACGTCGGTGAGGATGCCCTGCGTCAGCTAGATGAAGAAGGCATTATCCGAATTGGAGCCTGGGTCGAAGCAGGAGACATTCTGGTGGGTAAAGTGACTCCTAAGGGAGAATCTGACCAGCCGCCAGAAGAAAAATTGCTGCGAGCCATCTTCGGTGAAAAAGCTAGAGACGTGCGCGACAACTCCTTGCGCGTTCCCAACGGTGAAAAAGGTCGCGTTGTAGACGTGCGGAAGTTTACCCGTGAGCAGGGAGACGAACTGCCTCCTGGCGCAAACATGGTTGTCCGCGTCTACGTTGCCCAAAAGCGGAAGATCCAAGTCGGCGACAAGATGGCAGGTCGGCACGGCAACAAGGGAATTATTTCTCGAATTTTGCCCAAGGAGGACATGCCCTATCTGCCAGATGGTTCTCCAGTTGATATCGTGCTGAACCCTCTGGGTGTCCCTTCCCGGATGAACGTTGGACAGGTGTTTGAATGTTTGCTGGGATGGGCTGGACACAATCTGGGCGTGCGGTTCAAGATGACTCCCTTCGACGAAATGTATGGCGAAGAGGCATCTCGAACGACGACTCACGGCAAGATCCAGGAAGCTCAAGCCGCAACAGGTCAAGACTGGGTGTTTAACCCCGATACACCAGGCAAGATTCAGGTGTATGACGGTCGTACCGGCGAACCTTTCGATCGCCCCATCACGGTGGGTGCAGCCTACATGCTGAAGCTGGTGCATCTGGTCGATGACAAGATTCACGCTCGTTCTACAGGTCCTTACTCGCTGGTTACTCAGCAGCCTTTGGGTGGTAAGGCTCAGCAAGGTGGTCAGCGCTTTGGTGAAATGGAAGTGTGGGCACTGGAGGCTTTTGGTGCTGCTTACACGCTGCAAGAGCTGTTAACCGTTAAGTCGGACGATATGCAGGGACGCAACGAAGCACTCAATGCGATCGTCAAAGGCAAGGCAATTCCTCGACCAGGAACTCCAGAATCCTTCAAGGTATTGATGCGTGAGCTTCAGTCCCTTTGCTTAGACATTGCAGCCCACAAGCTGGAAACCAAGGAAGACGGAACGAGCCGGGATGTTGAAGTTGACTTGATGGCAGACGTAAGCAACCGCCGCACTCCATCTCGCCCCACCTACGAATCGATTTCTCGCGACGAGATGGAAGAAGTGGAAGATTAGGCAGCTAATGGTCAGGGCAGCAGTCAGCTATAAAGCTTGCACGTAGCTGACTGCTTGTACCTGACAACGGGTTTGTATGAATTGCCAGGATAAAGAGGAAATTATTAGCAATGCCGAAGCTAGAACAGCGGTTTGACTATATCAAGATTGGTCTAGCGTCACCCGAGCGGATTCGCCAGTGGGGAGAGCGGACTCTTCCTAACGGAATGTTGGTTGGCGAAGTGACCAAACCTGAAACTATTAACTACCGGACACTAAAGCCGGAAATGGACGGCTTGTTCTGTGAGCGAATTTTTGGTCCAGCCAAGGACTGGGAGTGTCACTGCGGTAAGTACAAGCGGGTTCGTCACCGGGGTATTGTGTGTGAGCGCTGCGGCGTAGAGGTTACGGAATCTCGCGTTCGCCGTCATCGCATGGGCTATATCAAACTAGCTGCTCCTGTTGCACACGTTTGGTATCTCAAGGGCATCCCCAGCTACATGGCAATTTTGCTAGACATGCCGCTGCGGGATGTTGAGCAGATCGTTTACTTCAACGCCTACGTGGTGCTGAATCCTGGCAACGCCGAAAATCTTACCTATAAGCAGCTTCTCACTGAAGATCAGTGGATCGAGATTGAAGATCAGCTTTATAGCGAAGATTCTCAACTTACAGGGATTGAAGTTGGAATCGGCGCAGAGGCTCTCCAGCGCTTACTGCAAGATCTGAATCTGGAAACGGAAGCGGAGCAGTTACGGGAAGAGATTGCGACGGCAAAAGGACAAAAACGCGCCAAGTTAATTAAGCGTCTGCGGGTAATTGACAACTTCATTGCGACGGGATCGCTCCCTGAATGGATGGTGCTATCGGTGATCCCCGTGATCCCACCTGACCTGCGCCCAATGGTGCAGTTGGATGGTGGACGATTTGCCACTTCTGACCTGAACGACCTCTATCGCCGAGTTATCAACCGGAACAATCGCTTAGCTCGTCTCCAGGAAATTTTGGCTCCTGAAATCATCGTCCGCAACGAAAAGCGGATGCTGCAAGAAGCCGTAGACGCGCTCATTGATAACGGTCGTCGCGGTCGTACTGTTGTCGGTGCGAACAACCGACCGCTCAAATCCCTCTCTGACATTATTGAAGGGAAGCAGGGTCGATTCCGCCAAAACCTGTTGGGTAAGCGGGTCGATTACTCTGGACGTTCTGTAATTGTGGTTGGACCCAAGCTGAAGATTCACCAGTGTGGTCTGCCGAGAGAGATGGCGATCGAGCTATTCCAACCCTTCGTGATCCATCGGTTGATTCGCCAGGGTTTGGTCAACAACATCAAAGCAGCGAAAAAACTGATTCAGCGCAATGATCCCAGCGTTTGGGACGTGTTGGAGGAGGTTATTGAGGGGCACCCCGTGATGTTAAACCGTGCTCCAACGCTTCACCGTTTAGGTATTCAAGCATTTGAGCCAATTCTGGTTGAAGGCCGTGCTATTCAGATTCATCCTCTCGTTTGTCCTGCGTTTAACGCAGATTTTGATGGTGACCAAATGGCAGTACACGTTCCTCTCTCGCTAGAAGCTCAGGCTGAAGCCAGACTGTTGATGTTGGCATCAAACAATATCCTTTCCCCAGCGACGGGTCGACCTATTGTCACGCCTAGCCAAGATATGGTCTTGGGTTGCTATTACCTGACAGCCGAAAACCCAATTGAGCAAAAAGGAGAAGGTCGTTACTTCTCTACCTTGGACGATGCAATTCTTGGCTATGAGCAGGGTCAGGTAGACATCCATGCCTATGTCTGGGTGCGGTTTGATGGGGCAGTTGAGGACGAGGGAGCAGGTAGTCATGAGCTGCTAAAAGAAGAAAAATCCCCAGATGGTACGGTGACGAGATACTACAAGTTCCGTCGGATTCGAGAGGATGCAGACGGAAACCGTATTTCCCAATACATTCGCACTACTCCCGGTCGCATCATCTACAACCGAACAATTCAAAACGCCTTGGTTTAAGCCGAGGTAATCGGTCGTCAGCGGTTTTGCTTCAACTCAGTTATTGAATTGAGCTTAATCGCTGACTGCTTAATCGCTATTTTTTATGGGGCGGAGACAAATAATGGCAGAGCACAACTCAACTCAGAAGCAGGAGCAGGAATTTATTTTCCGTAATCGCGTCGTCAATAAGGGACAGCTACGCAGGCTAATTGCCTGGGCTTTCACCAACTATGGCACGGCACGAACTGCTCAAATGGCGGACGAGCTGAAGGATTTGGGATTTCGATACGCAACCAAGGCGGGTGTGTCGATTAGTGTAGATGATTTGCAGGTTCCACCTAGCAAGCGTCGCCTACTGGAAGCTGCCGAAGAAGAAATTCGTCAAACTGAAACGCGTTATACCAGAGGCGATATTACTGAGGTCGAACGTTTCCAGAAAGTAATTGACACTTGGAACGACACCAGCGAAGAACTGAAAGATGAAGTGGTGCGCCACTTTGAATCTAGCGATCCGCTGAATTCGGTTTACATGATGGCATTCTCTGGAGCACGAGGAAACATTTCTCAGGTGCGTCAGTTGGTAGGAATGCGGGGTCTGATGGCTAACCCTCAAGGGGAAATCATCGACTTGCCCATTAAAACCAATTTCCGAGAAGGCTTAACCGTAACGGAGTACATCATCTCCTCCTATGGTGCGCGTAAAGGATTGGTCGATACCGCGCTGAGAACGGCAGACTCTGGATACCTCACCCGTCGTTTGGTAGACGTTTCTCAGGATGTGATTATTCGAGAACTGGATTGCGGTACCCAGCGAGGTATTCCAGTTCGCAGTATGACCGATGGTGAACGGGTTTTGATTCCGCTGAAAGACCGTTTGCTGGGTCGAGTCATTGCTCAAGACATTATCCACCCAGAAACGGGTGAAGTCGTTGCACCTCGAAACCAGGCTATTTCTGATGACTTGGCTCAGTTGGTAGGCAAGTTAGGACTGAGTGAAGTGGTGGTGCGATCGCCTCTCACTTGCGAGGCTACTCGCTCGGTTTGTCAGCACTGCTACGGTTGGAGCTTAGCCCATGCCTATATGGTTGACCTGGGTGAAGCAGTCGGAATCATCGCTGCACAATCTATTGGCGAGCCAGGTACGCAGCTGACCATGCGGACCTTCCACACGGGGGGTACGTTTACGGGTGAGACAGTGCCTCAGATTCGGGCATCGTTTGATGGCGTGGTTCGCCTATCAAAACCCAAACAGCTGAGAGCGCGGGCATTCCGCACCCGTCATGGTGAAGACGCGCTGATTATGGAGGCAACGGTTGATGTCAGCGTTGAATCGGCTAGTGGTCAAAAGGAAACAACTACGATTCCTCCCGGTTCTATTCTCTTTTCGCCAGAGGGTACTGCAGTCAAAGCGGGGCAGATGATTGCTGAGATGCCTGCGGCGGGACGCGTTCGTAAGGTAACTGAAAAAGCTACTAAAGACGTTGCCTCCGACCTGGCAGGTGAAGTGAAGTTTGCTGATCTGGTTCCTGAGGAAAAGAAAGACCGTCAGGGTAACACCACCCGAATTGCTCAAAGGGGCGGTTTGGTTTGGATTCTCTCAGGTGAAGTTTATAACTTGCCACCTGGAGCGGAGCCTGTTGTCAAAAATGGCGATCGCGTTGATGCCAATAGCATCCTGGCAGAAACCAAACTCATCACAGAGCATGGTGGCGTTGTCCGGATTCCTCAAGAGAGTGAAGGCAAAGGTGGGCGTGAAGTCGAAATCATTACGGCCTCTGTTTTGCTAGACCAGGCACGGGTACATGCTGAGAGCTATCAGGGTAGAGAACACTACCTGATTGAAACGCCTCACAACCAGCGCTTTTCTCTCATTGCCACCCCTGGCACTAAAGTGACTAACAATCAGGTTGTTGCCGAACTGATTGACGATCGCTACCGCACCCAAACTGGTGGAATTATCAAATATTCTGGCGTAGAGGTTGCCAAGCGGGGCAAAGCTAAGCAGGGTTATGAAGTCGTAAGCGGTGGAACCTTGCTGTGGATTCCAGAAGAATCTCACGAAGTCAACAAAGACATCTCTTTGCTCCTAGTCGAAGACGGTCAATACGTTGAGGCAGGCACAGAGGTTGTTAAAGATATCTTCTGCCAAAGCAATGGTGTCGTTGAAGTTACCCAGAAGAACGATATTCTACGCGAAATCGTGATCAAGCCAGGTGAACTTCACATGGCAGACAATCCCGAAGCGGTCATGAATAAGGATGGCTCGATCGCCAATCCAGGACAAGAAGTGATGCCAGGGCTGTCTGTCAGCGATTTGCGCTACATCGAATACGTAGAAACTCCTGAAGGTCCAGCGCTGCTGCTGCGCCCCGTGACTGAGTTTGCTGTCCCTGACATCCCTTCGGTGCCGAGTCAAGAATCGACCAACGAGGAATCGGGACGCTCTATTCAGCTTCGTGCGATCCAGCGCATTCCTTACAAGGATGGAGAGCGGGTGAAATCGGTTGAAGGCTTAGAATTGCTGCGGACTCAACTGGTGTTAGAGATCGACAAAGATGCTCCCCAGCTTGCAGCAGACATCGAGCTTGTTCCCGATGAATCTGACCCAGACTCAATGCGCTTGCAGCTAGTGATTCTAGAATCACTCGTGATTCGTCGAGATGTATCAGCTGACCAAACTCAGGGCAGTACTCAAACTCGCATCTTGGTCAAAGATGGAGATCAGATTGCACCGGGTGCTGTGGTTGCTCGTACTGAAATTCAGTGTAAAGAAGCTGGAGAAATTCGCGGTATTCGAGAAGGCGCGGAGGCAATCCGCCGAGTTCTTGTCGTCCGTGATGTAGACCGCGTTACGGTAGACCTGAAAGGCGAAAAGGCGACTGTGCAACGAGGTGATCTATTAGTAGCAGCCACAGAGATTGCACCAGGAGTCAGACTAGAAGATTCTGGTCAAGTTGTTCGAGTGACAGACGAGGCGGTGACATTGCGAATTGCACGTCCTTATCGAGTATCACCGGGTGCCGTTCTGCATATTGATGATGGAGATCTGGTGCAGCGGGGTGACAACCTGGTACTCCTGGTGTTTGAGCGGACGAAGACGGGAGACATCATTCAAGGTCTACCTCGGATTGAAGAACTCTTGGAAGCTCGTAAGCCCAAAGAAGCCTGTATTCTAGCGGCTCGTCCTGGCACTGCTCAGGTGGTTTACAGCGATGATGAAACTGTCGAAGTCAAAATTATTGAAGCAGACGGCGTAATCACGGAGTATCCCATTGGACCTGGACAGAACGTCATCGTTGTAGATGGTCAGGAAGTATTGGCGGCTGAACCCCTCACCGATGGTCCTGCTAACCCTCACGAAATTCTGGAAGTCTTCTTCAAGCTGCATCGAGAAACGCTGGGCGTTCACGAATCTGCCTTGATCAGCTTAGAGAGGGTACAAAACTTCCTGGTAAATGAGGTTCAGTCTGTTTACCAATCTCAGGGCATCGACATTTCTGACAAGCACATTGAGGTGATTGTCCGGCAGATGACCTCAAAAGCCAGAGTGGACGATGGTGGCGACACCAGTATGCTTCCCGGTGAGTTGGTTGACATGCACCAAATTGAGCAAGTCAACGAGGCCATGTCGATTACGGGTGGCGCGCCTGCTGAGTACACCCCGATGCTGTTAGGTATCACAAAGGCTTCTTTGAATACCGACAGTTTCATCTCAGCCGCCAGCTTCCAGGAAACCACCAGGGTTCTTACAGAAGCAGCGATCGAAGGGAAGTCAGACTGGTTACGAGGACTAAAGGAGAACGTGATCATCGGTCGCTTGATTCCGGCGGGTACAGGCTTCAATGCTTACGAAGAAGTGGGTAGCCCCGACCTGGATCTAAGCTTTGATGGCAGCGTCTTTGATGATGATGTTGATCTCAAGGATGTCGTTTTAGACGATCGCACCGCTCGTACCTATGAGTTAGAGGGAGGCTTTGATGTCTTCCCACCACCAGAAGGTTTGCGTAGCGGACGAGATGAGATACTGGAGCCTATTAGCAGTCGCCCCCCCGGCTTTAGCTTTGGTAGCCAAGAAAGTCCAGAAGAGGATGAAGAGGACTCCTACTCCCCCATCCTGGATGACGACTTTGAAGATGAGGTGGACGACGAGGAGGAATAGACTCGAAGTCATACCTTATAAAGATCACGTAAGAAGGTGAGGGCAGTGCCCTCACCCTTTCTAAAAATTAGGGCACCCCGCAGCGCGGGGTGCCCTTCTATCTATTGCCTTAATTTTTGGAATTGGTACTAAGCAAAAGCTATGGAGTGGGTTGAAGTTCGGCTGTACGAACAGAAACCTGTTGGGTGCGATCGCCCCTTTGTACTCTCAGCCGCAGCGTTCTACCCACTCCACTCCGATCAACTAAATTTTGCAGTTGGTCGGCGGTCCTCACGGCTTGTCCATCAACCTGAGTAATGACATCACCTCGACGCAGTCCAGCTTCAGCCGCAGGTGCATTTTGTATCACACCCACAATCAGAACCCCGTTAACTTCGGGTAGGACAATGCTGGAGTTAGGATCGTCGTTATTCTGCTTTGCCAAGTCCGGCGTGAGTGTGGCGATCTGTACCCCTAAATAGGGGTGGGAAACGCTTTCACCTCTAGCCAGGCGATCGGTAATTTCCTTAGCCAGGTTGATTGGAATTGCAAAACCAATCCCGGTCGCATTTGCTCTGATTGCTGTATTGATTCCAATTACCTCACCTCGTGCATTCAGTAGCGGACCACCAGAATTACCAGGGTTAATAGCAGCATCAGTTTGAATAAACTCTAATCGCTTGTCAGGAATTCCGACGAGGGCACTAGAGCGATTCAGTGTACTCACAATTCCTAAAGTGACGGTGTTGTCGAGTCCGAGCGGGTTGCCAACGGCGATCGCCCAATCTCCAACTTGTACCTGATCTGAGTCGCCCACTGGTGAAACAGGCAAATTGTCTCCCTCGATCTTGACGACTGCCAAATCTGTCACTTCATCTGAACCCCGCACCTCCCCAGAAAACGTGCGTCCGTCTTTGAGCGTCACCCGAACACTATCTGCCCGATCCACAACATGAGCATTCGTCACAATAATTCCACTGCTGTCGATGATGAAGCCTGACCCCTGACCAATTTGACGTTCTTCATAGGGTTGAGGTGCGGCTCCTCCAAAATAGCGGCGGAAAAATGGATCGTTAAAAAACGGATCAACGCTACGGGTAATAGTCCGTTCCGTATCAATCCGGACGACCGCTGGCCCGACTTGATTGACAGCCGCTGCTACAAAACTTTCCGTGCTAGCCGCAGCAGAAGGAGCCTGTGCCAGAATCTGTCCAGTCGGAGAGATTGGAATTGCCCACGCAGGAGCAGCTTGAAGCGTCCCAAACGCCAAGACTGTCACCAAAAACAGCACAAAGATACGAGTCATCATGGGTCGTAAGCGTTGTAAGTGAGAGAAAAAATCACAGATCTGCATAGTGTCTACTTGTAACCGCTGAGCAAACTTCGGTTGATCAGGAGTCAAGAACTAGGTCACACCCTAGCCAAAAGACTAGAACTCCCAAAAGGAGATACAGCAATCCTCACTTCGAGAAGGTGCGTTTAGCGGAATTGCAGTACCAGTTCCCCCGAAAACGCACCCTTATCGCTTATGAGTTGCTCTATCTAGTCAAATTCTAGCTATTGTGTTGTCCAGTCTGTAGGAAATAGGTGTGAGAGAATAATTTTGAACCCAGCTGAAAACCCGTGTCTAGTGCGGCCTTGTTGAAGCTGCACTAGGATAGAATCGAGAAAACGTGAACAATCGTACCACCATGGCAGCTTCTGAGTTACCTTTGCATTCAGCGATCGACCATTCCCATGCCGATCATGCTCACGAAGACCAGCCCAACCATCCCCACGTTCACAGTCAAGAGTCCTTACGGCGGATTATTAATCGGCTCTCACGCATTGAAGGGCACATTCGCGGCATCAAGGTCATGGTGCAAGAGAGCCGCCCCTGTCCAGATGTGTTAGTGCAAATTGCCGCTGTGCGTGGAGGATTAGATCGGGTTGCGCGAATTATACTAGACGAGCATTTGACGGAATGCGTTGGACGAGCCGCCAAACAAGGCAATATCGAGGTTGAAATTGAAGAATTAAAGTCAGCTTTAGATCGGTTTCTCCCGTAATTCTGATGCTGTCAGTGTAGGATTGACTTCGGTATAGCTGAGTTTTTATGGCTAAGTTTTACAGTGAATTAACTCCGTCCTTGCAAGAATTCATTGCTGAGCAAAAGCTGTTTTTCACAGCATCAGCTCCAACTGAAGGACGAGTAAATTTGTCTCCAAAAGGCATCGATACCTTTCGGTGCATTGATTCTAAAACTGTTGCCTATCTAGATCTGACTGGAAGTGGCAATGAAACAGCGGCTCATCTGCATGAAAACGGTCGTATGACGATTATGTTTTGCAGTTTCACCGAGCAGCCACTGATTTTGCGCCTCTACGGGCAGGGCAAGGCGATTCGTCCCAGGCACCCGGAGTGGCAGGAGTTTTATCCGTTGTTTAATGTCACTCCTGGCGAACGCCAGATCATTGTGCTGACGGTTGAAGCAGCTCAAACATCCTGTGGTTATGGAGTGCCACTTTATGAATTTAAGCAGCAGCGAGAAACATTGATCAATTGGGCAGAAAAGAAGGGAGATAGTGGCATCGAGCAATATTGGCACGACAAGAATCAGAAAAGTATTGACGGCTTACCTACCCAGATCTTTAGTGATTGACGGCTTATTCCTCTTGCCAGTTTGTCTTGTCAAAATTGCCCTGCGGCTTGCAGTTCTTCCTTAAGTAATTCATAGTAAACCTCCGGCAGGCTGGCAGTCATGGCGTTAGTTTCGATGCCATAGCCAAGGCTTGTCCATGTGCCTGAGAGAATTTGCAGAACTTCTTCAATATTGCCTGACCTAAGCAATGCTGAAAGGTCAACTCCCCAGGCTTGAGAGTCGGTAAGCCAGTCGTAAACGACCTCATCTTGAAACTCTGGGGCAAAGCTATAGGTTTTACGAAATAGAAACGCGGGGGGCTTAGAGTGATACTCTCTTGCCTTTTCCAGCCAGGTAGTTGTGAGAAACTGGTAGCGTCCTGCTGCGGTTGTACAGTCGCCCAGGTTAGGTCCAGCGACGATTGGAATGCACCGATCGGGGTGGCTGCTGAGGTCTTGAATGCGATCGCCCCCATACACGATCGAATAAGGCTGGGGGTCGCTAGACTCGCTCACAGAAATCGTTCGCATCAGCGCCCGAATATAGGGATCGCCGCCCCGCATTGCTAGAGGAATGGGATGCCCATCCCAGTTGGAGTCAAGGGGTAGTCCAGTTAAACTCCCTTGCCAATCCTTCGACATGAGCGTCAGACTCATGCCCACAATGCTCAAAATAATTAGAAAGTGCCAAAATGAACCAGAGTTTTGCTCCCGTTCGGCGGCTGAAAGCTTTTCGGAAGCTTGCGAGGGCGATGGACGCACTGAGTCGGCTACCTTTTTGCTTGTATTTCAATCAAGTTATGCTAGCAAACAACTCCTCAAATGGCTTCACTGGTGCTTCCGGTTTTGCCACAATTTCTACAATTTTGTTGCGAGCGGTAGACTGAAAGAGCGATTCTACGCAGACTTGCGCTACTTTTGTGCGGGGAATGCTGCCATCAAACAGCGTATCTGCGCTTGCCATGACGATGCGATCGCTATTGTCTTCGTTTTTTAGCCCTCCCGGTCGCACAATCGTGTAGGGCAAGCCACTGCTTTGCAGATATTCCTCTGCCCGCTTCTTCCACACCAGAATTAGCCAAAACAGATTGAGCGGATGAAAAAACTGGGAAGTGCAGAGAGAAGAAACAAATACAAACTGTTCAATGCCAGTCGCTTTAGCTGCATCTACTAAGTTTTTGCTGCCCTCGTAATCCACTTTGTAAGGCCCGGTTGGGTCGAGGCTGGGGCTAGCTCCCGTCGCGCAGAGGAGTACAGTACTGTCGGCAATCGCTGCCTTCAAACTCTCAAGCTGCAACACGTCACCCACCACTAGCTCAGCCTCAGCAGGTAAAATCTGCCGTCCCTTCTCTAAATCGCGCACTAATGCCCGAACGGGTATATTCCTTTGAACTAACTCTTGCACGATTCTCCGTCCGGTTTCACCGGTAGCCCCTGCTACAAATGCTTTCATGGTCTGTCTTTAAGTTGATGAATTAACGTTGATAAGTTGATGAATATGAATCTGAGATACAGGATCTCTGCTGGACTTTAAGGTAGAAATGGGTAATCTAGCCACAACAACATGTAGTTAAGTTAAGCTAGGCTCCAACGATTCACCTGAAATCACGTACAGCGATGATCTTGATCAAGTATGACAGCCGGATATCGCCTTATCTTTTCCGTAGATCAATCATGGTTGCCTTCTAGATCAAAAGATATGCTGAGTGAACTAGGTAATTGAATCCTCGATAGATAGATTTTTGCGTTTACCCCTGTGTCTCTGCCAAATCTAGGCACGGGTCGAGTCAAATAGTAAATTCAATAGCCACTATTGCAGACGAGATTGTAGGAAAGTATGTTTATGCAGGCCAACTCAGCAGATCATCAGCCCATCGAGAACTCAAACCCTATTTTGAGCGTCACATCAGGGTTGGTTGATGGTAATGTGCCTACTATGGAAGAGTCCGCCTACCTTGCCGAACCGACTTGCTTTCATGGCTACTACAAGGGCTGCATGGACATGTATGCTGATGCTGAGACCGTAGCCAAGTATTTAGATGCACATCATGGCTGGTTTCGCCGCTGTGCCCACCCGATGAAGGCAGAGCCGCTCGGAGAAAATGGCTATACGCTGATAATTGGACGGTTTGGCTCATTTGGTTATGAGGTGGAGCCTAAAGTTGGCTTAGATTTACTGCCTCAAGATCAGGGAGTTTATCGCATCAAAACGATTTCCATTCCTGGATATGAAGCACCTGGCTACGATGTAGACTTTCAGGCTGCTCTAGAACTGGTTGAGGCAAACGCTGAGGTGGATGCCTCAACAAAGCTGACTCAAGTGGTGTGGGAACTCAATTTAGAAGTGTATGTTCAGTTTCCTCGGTTTATTCATGCTTTGCCGAAGTCGTTAGTGCAATCGACGGGCGATCGCCTGCTCAACCAGGTTGTTAGACAGGTTTCTCGCTGCCTGACGCATAAGGTTCAGGAAGATTTCCACGCTAGCGTTAACGCACCTTTAGTTAAGAAATCCCGCAAAAAGTATCCCTGGAGCCGAAGTCAAAACCCTTCTACGCACGACTAGAACTTTCTCGCTAGAGTGTCGGTCTTGGTTTCATAAAGAAGGGAGGCAGGACATTGTCCTGCCTCCCTTCTTTGTTGTCTTTATTGGTTGTCTTTGTTGCTACTAGCGCTGCATGTGCTTTTCTAGCAAGCTCTTGGACATGGGCTTGTAGAGCAGATGAAACAGCATCTCAATGTAGCGCACCATATCCTCTCGGTTTTCTTGCGAAGTATAGTTCCAGAAGCCGTAGATTTTGGCGAGTGACATCAGCTTGGTGGTGTGAATTTTCCAGGTGTAGGTGCTGTAAACCCGCTCTATTCCGCGATTAGAAATTTCTTCCCAGTAGCCAGGGTTTTGGTCACACTTGGAGATGAAATCCAGAATGATTTCAGCCATTTCTTCAGGCAACGTCGGGTTGATGTAGAAGCCGTTGTACTTGTCTTGAATAATTTCCAATGGACCACCAAAACGAGTTCCAAATGTGGGTAGTCCAGAAATCATGGCTTCCAAGATGGTTAGACCAAAGGCTTCAAACAGAGCAGGCTGAACAAAAATGCCTCGGTTATCAGCAATCACGCGGTAAATTTCCCCAGAATCGCTCTTTGGCAAACGCACGCCTAGCCACCGGATTTTGCCGTGCAGGTTGTACTGATCGATGATTTGGTAAAGTTTGTGGATCTCGTTGATCTCTTCCTGGTCGTTTGATTCCTCTGCCCGCAGTTTTCCTGCCACCAAAATCAGGTTGCACCGCTCTTGCAATGCTTTGCTCATACCAAAGCATTCTGCTAGACCCGTGAGGTTCTTGATTCGATCGAGGCGGGCCATCGAAAACAGGGGGCGTTTGCTGGGGTCGTCTAGTTTGCCATAAACACTGCTAGGGTCTTCTGAGGTGAAGAGCAGTTCTTCCAGGCGATCGCGATCGCCTGGTACCCGATCTTCCATCCGACTGTAGGGAAAGTAGGAGCTTTCGTTTACGCCAGGGGGCACCACGTTAAATTTGGGGCTGAATAGATCAATCCCGCTCACCACGTGATACAACTCTGGCATCGTGAAGCATTTGTAAGACTCGTACTGTCCAACGCTGTCGGGCGTTCCAACAATTTCCTGGTAGGTGCTGCTGATAATGAAGTTGGCAGCGTTCATGGCAATCAGGTCAGCTGTAAACTGAATCGAGAAGTGATACTGGTCTTCCAGGTCTTGCCAGTACAGGTTACTGAACAGGTATTTTGATTTTTCTAGAGCGTGCGCCACGTTGCACTGAGTGACTTTCAGGCGGCGGGCGAGCAAGAAGGCGACCAGGTTGCCATCGGAATAGTTGCCAATAATCAGATCTGGTTTGCCCTGAAACTCAGCCAATAGTTCTCGTTCAGCGTCAATGGCGTAGGTTTCCAGGTAAGGCCAGATTTCAAAGCGGGAAATCCAATTTTGCGTGAGGTTGGGGTTAAATTCGCGGAAGGGTACACGCAAAATCCAACCATTCTGAGTGCCGTGAATCTTCTCCAGCCGTTGGTTGCAGAGCGTGCCGTCGCTGTTGGGAATCAGGCGAGTCAGGACAATCACCTTAGGATGGACGGACTCGGCTTCTAGTCCTGCTAGAGCAATGTCTTGCTGGAGCTGCTTTTCAATGCTTCTTACCTGGTCAAGGACGTATACAACCTGACCGCCTGTATCGGGGCGGCCCAAGACTCCCTCTTGCCCAAACCAGCCATGAGGGGAGACTAACACCACCCGAAACACCATCGGAATGCGGGAAATGAAAGCTTCTAGGGATTGGTGATCTGGCGAATCTAAAAGCTGGTCGAGCATCTCCAGCGTTTCACGAACTCGGCCTGCAGTATTTCCCCAACCTGGCTCAAATCCTAATGCTTGTAGGTCAAACCGAAAATTGTCGTAAGCCTCATCGTGGGGGCGATTGCTAACTAGGGTCAGGGCGCGTTTTAGCTGATCCGAAAGTTGTTGTTGGGATTGAATTCGACCATTGATCAGGAGTTGAGTGCCATTGCAGCTATGCAGGCTGAGGAATTTGTAAAGCGCCTCTAACCACTGCTTTGGGTCTTGGAATAATTTGCTGGAAAGGTAGCGGTTGAGGAATTCTACGCCTTTGCCGATGTTTTTGGGATCGCGCAGGGCGGGTGAATAGTCATAAAAGGGCTGGAAATCAACCTCCAAAACATCGCCTTCTTGCGGATTGAAGCGGTTAACAAAGCGATCGCGCAGATCCAACAACTCTTGAACTGTCATTGACTCTACAGTTAAATCTTCCAATAATCGATAGACCTCCTGACTGGCAATTTTAGGTCTAACGATTATGCACAAGCTTTCCTGATCTAAGATGATTTCCTGTGTGTAATAAATGAGCTTGCCTAAATGAGAAGACTGCAAAAACTGCTCAGGTTTCTGGTTGTGGGCACAATACTCGGCAAAAGCGGTAATGATGTCATTTCTCAGCAAATATTGCTGATCGCGCTGTCTTAATTCGCTGGCAAACTGGCGTAAATCGGCTCTCTCATCCTGATTGGTAAGAATCGCTTGAATCAGCTCGGACATAGCAACTCCTTCGACTAGGTTTAGTGATCAACAAGAAACGCGTTGTTTGAACGGGCGGTTTTGCAGCAAAAGTTAGAGACTGAAAAATACAATCTCAATTCCATCCAGAATTGGCTATTTACGAGCTGTAGGCCGCTTCCCTGTAGCCTCTAGTCAATTCTGTTGTCTCTATTTATGACAGCCAAAAGTCTCTATAGGTTCTTTGGCTAAAGGGTTCAAGTCCAGTAGAGAAACACCTGAGGTGAATTAAAGTTAAAGGCACCAGAGATGCATGTTACAGCGCTTTACTCCCGCACAACTTCTTTCTCAGGTTCTAAATTGTTATTAGATAGTCATGCTAAACAATGCTTAGCTAATCTAGCTGGTTTTAGCTCAGTTCTAGAAATCTAAAGAGTTAAGTGTTGCTCCTCCTAGCTGAGTTACAAGAAGTTTGAGCAGGATGCAGACAAGCTGCTCTTCGCCAATACAATCCCACAGCTTAGTAAATGGGTGAGTAAAGCTAACCCCTGAAATATTGAATTTCCAATGAAGTTTTCGGTGAAGTTACGGTTAGTGTCGTTTTTGTTTAATATAATGCGATGTTTTTTAACAAAACTCTATGAAGGGATTTGGAGAAGGTTAATTTCTTGATTGCACCTGGAACTGAGTTGGCATAACTAGCACCTTATCAACCCGATTTCCATCCATGTCCATCACTTCTAAACGTAGATTATTCCACTCAAAATGATCAGATGATGTGGGAATACGCCCAAGTTGAGTAATTACAAATCCCCCCAAAGTTTGAAAGTTGCCGCGATCTTCGCCTGGAATTTCCTCGATTTCAAAAATTTCTTTGAACTTTTCGATTGGCAATGTTCCGTCTAGCAGCCAGGATCCATCTTCACGCTGAATTGCAGGTGACTCGTGAGGCTGGTCGGCGAAAGGAACATCTCCAATGATGACTTCCATCACATCATTTAGGGTTACGATTCCCTGGGTTACGCCATATTCATCAACTACCAGCGCAATATGAGTGCCAGACTGCTTAAACATTTCCAACACCTTGAAGGCACGGGTACTTTCAGGAACGAATAAGGGCTGTCGCAGGATGTCAATTAAGTCAAGGGGCCGGTTTAAGAGGCTCCGGGCTAGCAAATCTGTAACGTTAACCACGCCTAGTACGTGATCAGGGTTGTCTTGACAAACCGGAAAGCGACTATGACGGCTCTCGATCATTTTTTGGCGATTGACTTCGGTAGAGTCATTGATGTCTAGCCAGGTGATGTCGAATCGAGGAGTCATCAATGAGGCGACATGCTGATCGCCCAGACGAAAGACTCGCTCTACCATGTCTTGCTCTGCAATTTCAAAGGTTCCGGCTTCGGCTCCCTGTCGAATCAAAACTTTGATTTCTTCTTCGGTGACGAGGGGCTCGTCTGATGCCCCACCTGCACCTAGCAGTCGCAAGATTGAATCTGTAGAACTGGTCAGCAGATAGACTACGGGGTAGGCAATTCTTGAGAGCCACTGCATTGGAATTGCGACTGATGCAGCAATCTTTTCGGGGCTAGCTAGGGCCAAACGTTTAGGAACCAGTTCACCGATGATGATGGATAGGTAGGTGATGATGGCAACGACGAGTCCAAAGGCGATCGCCTGACTATAGTTCTTTAAAAGAGGCACCAGCCCAATGTAGGGAGCTAGTCTACCTGCCAGGGTTGCTCC
Source organism: Oculatella sp. FACHB-28 (assembly GCF_014696015.1). Lineage (NCBI taxonomy): Bacteria > Bacillati > Cyanobacteriota > Cyanophyceae > Oculatellales > Oculatellaceae > Oculatella > Oculatella sp. FACHB-28. The sequence continues at coordinate 159,928 of NZ_JACJPJ010000043.1, forward strand.
ACCAAAAGCTCCCGCCAGGATGCCAATCAGGGTAATGCCGACCTGTACTGTGGAAAGAAAACGATTGGGAGCGTTTGCCAGTTCTAGGGCAGCCTGAGCTTTAGCATCCCCATCTTCGGCTAATTCTTGGAGGCGGGCTTTGCGGGCTGAAACAACGGCAATCTCAGACATTGCAAATACGCCATTGGCAATGACCAGCAGCAAAATAATTAAAATTTCGAAGGTGACAGAAGACATGCTTAGGGTGCCTGGAATGACCTGCTATTAAGTTTGAGGGAACTAGCGCTGTTTTCGGACTAGATAACATCCATCGATTTTAATCTGACAAATTACTGCAATCGGATTACCCTACCTGAGTTGTGTTATCCGGGGCGTACTGCAGATGATAAGCCTTTTAGAATAGTTAAGATAGGTAAATTTTGAGATATCTTTAATCTCTTAAACGGTAATCTCTCATCCTTAAACGTTGATTTTTCAACGCTCCACCACACTGCGATTCCAGGGCGTATGGCTTTTTCTTCAATTACTCGCGCGTTGGGGCGATCGCCCCTCACCACTGAACTGCTGAGCAAACTGAGCCAGCAGCGGTCTCTGGTGTTAAATGGCATTGCCCGCATTCCTAAAGGGTTGATTGCTTCGGCGATCGCCCAAGCCTGCCAGCACAACCTGCTGGTGATCGCTGCCACGCTTGAAGAAGCTGGACGCTGGACGGCTCAACTCGAAGCAATGGGTTGGCAAACTGTGCATTTCTACCCCACTTCGGAGGCTTCTCCTTACGAACCCTTTGACTCTGAAGCTGAAATGACTTGGGGGCAACTTCAGGTGCTTGCCGACCTGCAAGGACTGGGCAAACGGACTTTAGCTTCACCGTCCAACCCCCAATCTCCAACCCCTAACTCCCAATCCCCGATCGTGATTGTCACGACCGAACGCGCCCTTCAGCCTCATCTGCCGCCCACTGAAACATTTCAGCATTATTGCCTTACGTTGAACCGAGGCATGGAGCTAAACCTGGAAGAATTTAGCCAGCAGCTAGCGCGGCTAGGCTATGAGCGGGTGCCATTGGTTGAAACGGAGGGGCAGTGGAGCCGTCGGGGAGACATTATTGACGTGTTTCCGGTTGCCTCGGAGCTACCCGTGCGTCTGGAGCTATTTGGCGATGAGCTTGACCAGATTCGTGAGTTTGACCCGGCAACACAGCGATCGCTCGACAGCATCACCCGTTTGGTTTTAACCACGACTGACTTCGGCCCCATGATTATGCAGGGGTTGGGGGTTGGGGGTTGGGGATTAGAGAATGGCAAGGAAGCTCCGTCTCAAATTGATTCCCGCTTGGCGCATTACCTTTCGGTTGAAGAGTTGGAGCGGCTAGAGTCGGGGCAAACGATTGAAGGAATGCGGCGATTTTTGGGACTGGCATTTAAGCAGCCTGCATCGCTGCTAGATTACCTGCCGGAAAATACGCTGGTAGCAATCGATGAGCCGGAGCAGTGTCGAGCGCATGGCGATCGCTGGTCTGAACACGCCCAGGAGCAGTGGCAAGAAACGGCAGTGGGTGCAAATCACGATATGCCGCTGCCGCAAATTCACCGCAGTTTTACAGATTCTTTGGCTGACCTGGAGCTATTTGAGCGACTGCATTTATCAGAATTGGCAGAAGAAGGAAATGGACTTAACCTTGCTAGTCGTCCTGTGCCTGCTACCCCGCATCAGTTTGCCAAGCTCGCTGAGACGTTGAGGCAAGAGCGCGATCGCAACTTCTCGATCTGGCTGGTTTCGGCCCAGCCGTCGCGATCGGTGTCACTCTTGCAAGAGCATGACTGTCCGGCGCAGTTTGTGCCCAATCCGCGAGATTATTTGGCGATCGACAAGCTTCAGGGGCAGCACATTCCCGTTGCGGTCAAATATTCAGGGCTCGCAGAGCTAGAAGGTTTCATCCTGCCGACTTTCCGATTGGTGGTCGTGACTGATCGGGAGTTTTTTGGACAGCATTCCCTGGCAACGCCCAGCTATGTCCGCAAACGCCGCCGTGCTGCCTCCAAACAGGTTGACCCCAACAAGCTCCAGCCCGGAGATTACGTGGTTCACAAGAATCACGGTGTAGGTAAATTCCTTAAATTAGAAAGCCTGGAGATCAACTATGAGATCCGGGAATATCTGGTGTTGCAATATGCGGATGGGTTGCTGCGGGTAGCGGCCGATCAGCTTAGTTCTCTATCGCGCTTTCGGGGAGCCGGGGATCAGGTGCCCCAGCTCAACAAAATGTCGAACAAGGCGTGGGAGAAAACTAAGAGTAAGGTTCGCAAGGCAGTTAAAAAGGTTGCGGTTGATTTGTTGCAGCTTTATGCTCAGCGATCGCAACAGGAGGGACACCCCTATCCGTCCGATATGCCTTGGCAAGAGGAGATGGAAGACTCCTTCCCCTATCAGCCGACAACTGACCAGCTTAAAGCTGTCCAGGATGTGAAGCGAGATATGGAAAGCCCTCGCCCGATGGACCGTCTTGTCTGTGGTGATGTCGGCTTTGGCAAAACTGAAGTGGCAATTCGAGCGATTTTCAAAGCGGTGACGGCAGGCAAACAGGTGGCACTGCTGGCTCCAACGACGATCTTGACGCAGCAGCACTACCACACGCTAAAAGAGCGATTTGCGCCTTACCCCATTCAGATAGGGCTGCTGAACCGCTTCCGCACGTTGGATGAACGGCGCGATATTCAGCAGCGGCTTTCGACCGGAGAGCTAGATATCGTGGTAGGAACCCATCAACTGCTGGGCAAGGGCGTTAAGTTCCGAGATCTGGGCTTGCTGGTGGTGGACGAGGAACAGCGGTTTGGAGTAAATCAGAAGGAAAAAATTAAGTCACTTAGAACTCAAGTTGATGTGCTGACGCTCAGCGCTACGCCTATTCCCCGGACGCTTTACATGGCGCTGTCAGGTGTAAGGGAGATGAGCCTGATCACCACACCGCCGCCTTCCCGCCGCCCAATCAAAACTCACCTTGCGCCACTTGATCCTGATATGGTGAGAACCGCAATTCGCCAAGAGCTTGACCGAGGCGGGCAGGTGTTTTACGTGGTGCCACGAGTTGAGGGAATTGAAGAAACTGCTGGAAAGTTGCGGGAGATGGTGCCCAGTGCGAGATTGGCGATCGCCCACGGTCAAATGCAAGAAGGTGAACTGGAAGCCACCATGCTTACTTTTAGCAATGGAGACGCTGAAATTCTCGTCTGCACCACCATTATTGAATCGGGTCTGGACATCCCTCGTGTCAATACGATCTTGATTGAAGACGCACAGCGGTTTGGCTTGTCTCAGCTCTATCAGCTTCGAGGTCGGGTCGGCAGAGCCGGAATTCAGGCTCACGCCTGGTTGTTTTATCCTAAGCAAAGTCAGCTTTCAGATACGGCTCGACAGCGGTTGCGGGCGATTCAGGAATTCACTCAACTGGGGTCAGGCTATCAGCTTGCCGTGCGAGACATGGAAATTCGCGGTGTAGGAAATCTGTTGGGCGCTGAGCAATCTGGACAGATGGATGCGATCGGCTTTGACTTATATATGGAAATGCTGGAGGAGGCGATTAAGGAAATTCGCGGACAGGAAATTCCCCAGGTTGATGATGCTCAAATTGACCTAAACCTGACTGCTTTCATTCCCGCCGACTACATTCCAGATTTAGATCAGAAAATGAGTGCGTACCGAGCAGTGGCATCTGCCGACTCTAAGCAGGAATTGACTCAGATTGCCGCAGACTGGAGCGATCGCTACGGTCCAATTCCCACTGCCGCCCTACAGCTCATTCGCGTCGTAGAACTGAAGCAAATTGCCAAGAAACTTGGCTTCTCAAGAATCAAGCCCGAAGGCAAGCAGCATGTCGTCTTAGAAACACCAATGGAGGAACCCGCCTGGAATTTGCTCAAAGCCAACCTACCAGAACATCTGCAAACTCGTTTTGTCTACACCCCCGGAAAAGTCACCGTGCGCGGTCTAGCCGTTCTCAATGCCGACCTTCAACTTGAGAACCTGATTGACTGGCTTGGTCGAATGCGCGGCGCACTGCCAGAACCTGCACTGGTTTGACTAAGGTGACTTTATAATGACAAATCATGAATGGCAAAAATCATGTTAGCCAGTTCAATTCCTTATCAGGTCACCTGGGAAAAACTGCCCGATGACTATGTTTTAGACGATGAGCCAGTGGACAACATTAATCAGCCATCCCTTGCTGCTGCGCTCACCGAAAGTCTGGAACTTGCTGGGAAGCTGCCAGGTAGCGCATTAACCACGACTAACTACGGCATTTGCGCCACCTTGAATGGTCGGATTGTCATTAAAGCCCCTGATTGGGGATATGTCGCGTCTATTCGAGTGCCACGAGAAGAGGTTGTGCGGAGCTATACGCCAAACCTTCAAGGTGACATTCCTGCGATTGTGATGGAATTTTTATCTGATACGGAAGGGACGGAGTATTCAGTTAAGCCAACTTACCCGCCTGGAAAATGGTTTTTCTACGAGCAGATTTTACAAGTTCCTAACTACGTCATTTTTGAACCCAATAGCGGAGCTTTGGAAGTTTATAAGTTAGATGCTTCAATGCGCTACAAGCTTCAATCACTTGAGTCTGGCGATCGCTATTGGATCGCTGAAATGAATCTATTTCTGGGCACATGGCAGGGAATCCGAGAAAACCGCACCGGTTACTGGTTGCGCTGGTGGAATGAACAGGGAGAGCTGTTGCTCTGGGGATCAGAATTTGCAGAACAAGAACGGCAACGAGCAGAGCAAGAACGGCGACGGGCAGACCGCTTGGCAGCGCAGCTACGAGCCGCAGGAATTGAACCGGAAAATTAATTCTTAGCAGAATGGTTAGGGAGATACGGAAGAATGCGATCACTATCCTCTGCTCTCCCCTACTTCAGGAAACTTAACTAAATCTCCACACGTCAAACTCATTTGACTGAGTTATTTTACTGGACGGAAATGAGTCACTTTTTTCCTTCGGTAGAATCGACACCAGAATGGCTAACTTGAGACACAGTAGCTACATCAACCAAAACTGAGTGTAGGTTTTTCAGTATGAAACGGTTTCTTAGTGCCTTTTCTCTCACCTTCATGCTGTATGGCACATCAGCGATCGCCCAAGCTCAGGTAGTTTCTGATCCAGTTGATCGAGTTGTCAATGCAGGGCTGATGAGTCGTTCTGCTAACGGTGACTTTCGTGCTGACGCACTTTTGAGTCGGGCAGAGCTAGCTAGTATTTTGGTTAAAACTTTTCAACTCGATCGGCGCAATCCCGATCAAGCGATGGTGATTCAGATGCAGGATGTACCTGAATCACACTGGGCCTACAACGACATCCAAACGGTGTTGCGAAATGGCATCATGACGGGCTATCGGGAAGGGCGTTTTTTCCCAGAGCAGCGAGTTTCACGGGCGGAAGCCTTTTCCATCTTTGCTCAGGCTTACGGGGTATTCCAGTTTCCCAATGAAACGATTGACGAGATTCTGGCTCAGTATCCAGATTCGACAGACATTCCTGCCTGGGCAAGACGGTCAATGGCAACAGCACTGTATGAAGGATTTGTGAATGTAGATGCCAGCAGTCAGATTGGTCCACTGCGACCGATGACACGGGGTGATATGGCTTACGGATTGAGCCGATATTTGGAGAATCAGCAAAATTCTGGTTCATAAGAATGTAGCGTAGAAATCTTGCTCATTTGAGTGGCAAAAGTTAAGATATCGGCGCTACGATGGGTAAGTTCCCCCATCGGAATGGGTAACCTTCCTTATATAAACTGGGTGCCGTGACAACGAGCAAGAAGCTCATTTTTACAGTCACGATTGCTTTCATCAGGCGTGTCCGTTGATTAATTCGCTCCACAAGTTGACTTATCTGTAGGGACTGGAATTGGCTAACACCGCAAAAATACTCACCAAAGTCTTGCAGATAAGAAGTTTTCACCAGAGCTTTAGTGAAAACTCGGTTTTTTTCTCACTTCCTTTAAGAAACATTTTGATCCCATTCGTATCTTTGTAACAGGAACGAAAACTTAATTGAGCGATCGTGCGATCGCCAGTACCTCTCAACATGAACATCTCACCCAGAGCAAATCAAGGCAGTAAGGCTCATTCCGATCTCTTACAGCCTGTGCGTCAATGGTTGGATAACGTTGAAATTCGTGACCCCAAAGTTGCCCGTCTCATCTCTCGGTTGATTCCTGCCCAATGTCCTTTTGAACGTGACGTTAATCTGTTTGGTCGTACCGTAGCCCACATCCCCCCTCTGTGTAAGCTCAACCCTTTATACGACCAGTTTGTTGGGCTTCGCTTTCGTTCTCTTTGCTTTCTAGTTGACCAGTGTGGTGAAGACATTCAGTCTTACTGTTAATCCTCTTACTGTTAATCTATAAATAAAAAGGCACCTTGCGATGCAGGGTGTCTTTTTATTTGTAGTCGTAAAAGAATAAAGAATAAGGCAAGAGCTTAGCCTTGCCTCATTCTTTTGTAATATCACTTCCAAAAATGAGAACTACAGATGGAGGGACACCCTGTTTCGCGGGGTGTCCCTCCATCTGTATCTTGTTTTTATAGAAACGCTATAACCAGCGCTAAAGTTCGTCTATTAGATTTTCGATTCGCTCAGCCAGGAGGGGATGGTTGATTTGTTCAATCAGTCTTTGAGCCTGAAAATAAAATAGTCGTGCTCGCCCTTTTTGGTTGAGATTGGCGTAGGTTGAGCCAACGTTGAGCAAGGTGTTAATCCGTCCGGGGCGATCGCCCAGCTTCCGCTGAATCTGCAAAGCAGCGCTATAAAACTCTAGTGCTTGCTGAGGTTGGTTCAACACGCCGCAGGTGCAGCCCATGTTGTCAAGGGTGTTTGCCTGTCCGAGACAGTCGCCCAACTCTTTTTGCGTTAGAAGTACCTGGTGATAGAGCAGCAATGCCTGATTCGGCTGACCTAAGTCTCGGTAGACAGAAGCAATGTTGCCGAGAGTGGTAGCTTCTCCCTGGCGATTGCCTGCTATTTGCTGCGCTAAAAGCGCCTGCTGGAAGTGCTCCATTGCTTGGGGGAGCTTACCTAGTGCAATGTAGGTGAAGCCGATGTTGTTGAGCGTAGCAGCCTCGCCGGGGCGATCGCCCAGCTTTTGACGAGTTGGCAAAACTTGGTGATAGAGCAGGAGCGATCGCTTGGGTTCACCCAGACGCGTATAAACTAGGGCAATGTCGTTTAGCGTTGCTGCTTCGCCTTGCCAATCGCCCAGTTTTCTAAAGATTGGGAGTGCCCGATTGAAGTACTCAACGGCTTGCTGCAGTTTACCTAACTGGCTGTAGGCAGAGCCAATGTTGCTTAGCGTAATTGCTTCTCCGCGACTGTTGCTCAATTCTTGAGTGATGGCAAGGGCTTGCTTAAAACAATCTAGCGCTTGAAGGGGCTGCCAGCATTGAATGTGGGCTAAACCCATGTCATTAAAAGTGTTGCCTTCTCGCAGGCGATCGGGAATGTTTTGGGCCAGGGTCAGGTTTTGTTTTAGCAGTGCCAGATACTCATGATGTTGACCGCGTCTGTAAAGACTGGCGGCTTCGCTGCGGCGCTGTTCCCATTCCTGTAAGTTTCGTGATTGAGTCATGAGTGTGAGTCAAATGTGTTGATGGTGCTTATGACTGCCCTGGGTAATTTACATCTAGCCAGAATTTCTCAAGTCCTTGAGAAACTAATATCTGCCTCTGGGTAGATGCGGTTCCACGAAAATACCACATCTGCTGGGCAAATGTGGCGAAAAGTTAATGATTCTAAAGAAATGGTTAACGGCTGCAGCGGTTTTCTAGTCTGCTAAAGACAGCGCACCGAATTGTTCCTAAGTTGTGATTTGCGCTTTGAGTGCATGGAAGGACGCTAAGTGGGACTGCCCAGGGATGTTAATTGAGACTCAATTTGAGCAGAGTCAAGCGATCGCCCAATGAAAACCAGTCGGGTTTCTCTAGGTTCTTCCGGTTGCCAGGGGCGATCGTAAAACTGCTCAAACCTTGCGCCTACGCCTTGCAGTACCATTCGCATTGGTTTCTCAGGAACGGCGACGAATCCTTTAATGCGATAAATTTCCTGCTGCTCAACCAGTGCTTTTAGTCGTTCCTGTAGTGCTTTGGGGTCAAAAGCTTGATTCCAAACGAGATGAGTGGAAGTGATTTCATCGTCGTGTTCGTGCTCCTCTTCCTCATCGTGGTGACTGGGGCGAGTTTCCAGGTTGTCTTCCACTGCTGCGTTGAAGCCGAGGAGAATGTTGGGATCTAGCTGTCCGCGATCGCTTCTCACGATCTTCACGGCCCTAGGCACTTCCTGCTGAATCAACGATAAAACTTCTGTCACCGTACACTCGTCTACCAAATCGGTTTTGTTGAGTGCCACTAAGTCAGCACAGGCAAGCTGGTCTTCAAATAGTTCCTGCAAGGGCGTTTCATGATCCAGGCTTTCGTCTGCTTGACGCTGGGCAACGAGTGCCTCCAGGTCATGCGCCAGCGTTCCGTTTGCCACTGCTTCACAATCGACCACTGTGACGACTCCATCCACTGTGGCAGCATTGCGAATTTCCTGCCAACGGAAGGCTTTGACGAGTGGCTTGGGCAGCGCTAAACCCGACGTTTCGATCAGAATACAGTCCAGGCTATCTCGCCGTTTCAGCAATTCCAACATCGTCGGTAAAAATTCTTCCTGGACAGTGCAGCAGAGACAGCCGTTGGTGAGTTCGATGATGTTAGGGGATTGGGGGTTGGGGGGAAGATTTGCTGCTGTCTCGTTTTCGGCAGCTTCGGTAGGTTCGGGGCAGGGGCAGGCGCGGAGGATATCGCCGTCGATGCCGAGTTCGCCAAATTCGTTGACCAGAACCGCGATGCGGCGACCCTGATTGTTTTGCAGCAGGTGCCGAATCAGCGTGGTTTTGCCGCTGCCAAGGAATCCGGTAATGATCGTGACGGGAATTTTTGCAGCCATGCGAGAAAATCCAGCGATGCAGAGAACGCTCCCCATTGTCGCAGAATCTCGGAGGGGATTACACAATGGAGAGAGGGGCGATGCGAGGGAAGCGGTTGATCGCTTTCACATCGCTTTCAGAATGTCCACAGCAGGAATACGAATTCATGGATGAAGCTTGGGTTAACTCGCTATTGCAAGATCTAAAAAATCCAGATGAGCCAGTTCGCCAGCAGGCAACTCAGGAGCTTTGGCAACTCTGGTTTCAGCAAAAAGGAGTTTATGGGCTGGAACTGCTGGGACGCAGTCAAGCATTAATGGAAGCAGGATTAATGGAGCAGGCAGAGGCTTTATTAACCGAAATTATTCAGGCTCAACCAGACTTTGCCGAAGCCTGGAATCGTCGGGCAGTTCTGTACTACGTTCAGCAGCAATATCGCAAGTCTTTAGCGGACTGTCAGCAGGCAGTTGAACTTAACTCAGTTCACTTCGGCGCACTACACGGAATGGGACTCTGTTACGCCGCATTAGGAGAATATAGTGAGGCAATCTGGGCATTTCGGAAAGCCCTAGAAATTCAGCCCTATTCTCTAGAAAATCAAAAACTTATCCTGGAATGTACAGCACGTTTAAGTTAGTTTTGGTTGATCTAGTATCCTGCAATGAATCTTGTATAAATTTGATTCATTGCGTCTGTACAGACCTTGTTAAGTGGTTTGGAGTTGTGAAGTTGAAACAATAGCCACAAGTTAACAGAGTTGCTGCATTGAGTAAAATTATTTACAAAGTAACTCTGCAAGACGTGGCTGGAGCATAGAGGTTAAAATAACTTCAAATCCTGTGCTCAAAGCGTTGTCACAATAACCGTATGGCTTTCCCGTCCGATGTCAAAGGTTGTATGCGCGACTGCATCCTCTCAGTGATGTGGGCAAAAGACGACATTTACTCCTTCTTTAAGAATTACTGTACGCAGTCTGACCTTAAGGTATTGGATAACTACAAGGAACAACTTACTCGTGTTGGGATGGTTGACCGTGTTTTTGACCACCTTTCCAGTAGAACAGATGGGGGGTTAGGTGCTTTTAGAGCAATGCTTAAATCCTTGACAGAATGGTCGCACTTTGATCCCTATTATTTTGACAAACTCAAGAAGTTAAACCGTGATGAAGCAAGGAGAAAAATTGATCATCTCCGGCAATTGCAAGAAATTCGAGATGCGAAAATCAAGGCAGATAGAGAACGTCAAGAGGAATTGAAACGTACTCAACAAGAATCGCGACAAAGTATTGAAGAACTTAAGAAAACTTTTTTAGAGCTTCATAGCGGCAAAATGTCTGTCCAGCAAAGAGGATATGAGTTAGAAAAGATTTTACTTGAATTAGGTCGATTGTCTGAACTAGAAGTAACTGAACCTTTTCGAGTTATTGGTGAACAGATTGATGGGGCTGTTAAGTACGACGGCGAACACTACCTCATAGAAGCAAAATGGCAAGATCAAACTGCTAGTAATGAACCTGTTTATCAATTTGTTGGCAAAATCGAAGGTAAGATGTATGGACGAGGCATCTTTGTATCAATTCATGGTTTTAGTGATCATGTTGTGAACAGTATCTTAGTTGGAAAAGCAATAAAAACAGTTTTTATTGATGGCGAAGACTTGATTTACGTTCTAGAGGAAAATCTTAGTTTCAGCAAACTAATAGATATGAAGGTCAAGGCAGCACAAACTAGAGGAGAAATATACGTCCACCCATTAACAGGAAAATCAAAATTGCCTTGATGTCAACCGTTAGCAGCATCGCCACCTAACACTTCACAGGGCGATCGCAAACATCGACACCACGCTCAGGTTAGCTTGGTAGACTAAGGACATTGATTGGGCTAAGTTGACCTATGTCCATCGTGATCGACCAACCAGTACAACAGAAGCCACTCAGCTTTGATGAGTTTCTCGCCCGTTATGGTGACGATAACCGCTATGAGCTGATTGATGGGGAGGTTTTCGACTTGGAACCAACAGGTTTGCATGAAGAAGTCGCAGCCTTCATTACAACAAAGCTTTGTGTCCAAATCGATACAGCAAACTTACCCTGGTTCGTCCTTCAGCGAGGGCTATTACGCCCTTCTAACACAGGCGTAACAGCATTTCGACCTGATGTTGCAGTTATCAATCGAGATGAACTGAACAACAAACCGCTTTGGTTTGATCAGTCGATCCTAACGTTGGGTGGTTCGATCAAATTTGTAGCAGAAGTTGTAAGTAGCAACTGGCAAAATGATTATGCCCGCAAGGTCGAGGATTACGCCGTTTTAGGAATTCCCGAATATTGGATTGCAGACTATGCAGGGTTAGGAGGGACTCGACACATTGGAAAACCCAAACAACCTACTCTCTCTGTCTGTACGCTAGTCAATGGAGAGTATGAAATCCAGCAGTTTTGAGGCAGTCAAACCATCGTCTCTTTAACCTTTCCAGGTTTAAAACTGACCGCCGAGCAGGTATTGAGGGCTAGCAGGTAAAACTGCCAGGATTAGGTAATCCGGATTAGATATTGGGCTATTTACCGTTCTGCCTCTCGTAGCCTAAATAGTTAGCTATTAATCGGTTGGAATCAGTTGAGTAACCCACCGATCGCCCCTTTCCCCATCTCCTGCCTGAAGCTGAGCTACACGCCAGGTTTTACCCTCGACTTGACGCTGCAAGTACACCTCAAATGGGTTTTCTCGCTGGGTTACGCGGTGATTGGGAAACTTCAGAGTTAGATCATAGGTACCCTGAACTCGGTAAGACACCAGATCTTGAATTTTGAGGGGCTGGCGTTTGGTAATATGAACGCGATCGACCTCAAACTCAGGTGTTTGAGAGGAACTGGAATATAGCTGCTGAGTTAACGCTTGCTGGGTTTGGCTCACCTGAATGGCGATCGCCTGCTTCACTAAGGTTTGATTTGGACTTCTGCCGATGCCACAACCGCTGAGCAGCACCACCATCACGATCGCTATGATTGCTCGTATAGCTAACATTTTGCCTTTTCCCATTGCCTCACCGTCCAAAGTTTACCGCTGATTTACCTTAAAACGATGACTAACAAGAGTCTGAATCTGGGCGATCGCCTCTACGACTATTTACTCGCAGTTTCGCTGCGAGAACCGGAGATCTTGCTAAAGCTGCGAGAAGAAACAGCCCGCCATCCGATGAGTCAGATGCAGATCGCGCCAGAGCAAGGACAATTTATGTCGCTGCTGGTGCAGTTGATGAGAGCGACAAAAACGTTGGAAGTCGGTGTATTCACGGGATACAGTGCATTGTCTGTAGCGCTGGCGTTGCCGGAAAATGGGCAGGTTGTCGCTTGTGACGTGAGTGAGGAGTTTACGGCGATTGCCCGTCGCTATTGGGAAATGGCGGGAGTCACAGACAAAATCGATCTGCGAATTGCGCCAGCGGTTGAAACGCTAGATCAGCTTCTGGCTGAGGGGCAGGCAGAAACCTTTGATTTTGCGTTTATTGATGCCGATAAAAGCAACTACGAAACCTACTATGAGCGGGCGTTGCACCTTGTGCGTCCGGGGGGGCTAATTTTAATTGACAACGTGTTGTGGTCGGGACGGGTGGCGGATGGTCAGGTGCAGGATACGCGAACTGAAGCTATTCGTGCGTTTAATCGGAAACTGCATGAAGATCAGCGGGTGACCCTAAGTATGGTGGCGATCGCCGATGGCTTAACCCTTGCCTTAAAGCGCCCCTAGTAGGGTGTGTTAGGCGAAGCCGTAACGCACCATCCTCAAGAATTAATGCGTTACGCTGTCGCTAACGCATCCTACAAAGATGAAGCTATAGAAATTGAGATATGTCGTTACGACAAGCGATCGCCTTTTACCTAGAAGATATTGAAACCATTCCAGGAAGAGTTGTTAACCTGGTCATCACTGGATTGGTGCTAATTTCTTCGGCAATCTTTGTTGCAGAAACTTACCCAATTTCGGCTTCTGTCCGTTCAATCCTGGATGCGATTGATACGGGAATTTTGATTGTCTTTGCGGTGGAATATTTGCTGCGGTTTTGGTGTGCTGAGAAAAAGATTCGTTATGTTTTCAGCCTTTATTCCATCATTGACCTTTTAGCAATTTTGCCATTTTTTATCCCTGGAGTGGATATCAAATTCATTCGAATTTTTCGCTGGTTCCGAATCTTACGATTAATTAGGTTCGTTGAAGGAAGAACCAAATTTGGCTACATCAGCGGTGAAGATAGCATTATTGTCACCCGAATTTTATTCACGCTTTTTGCCATCATCTTTGTCTACTCTGGCATCATCTATCAAGTTGAGCATCCGGTTAATCCAGAAGACTTTGCCACTTTTTTGGATGCATTTTATTTCTCAGTCGCAACGATGACAACAGTTGGCTTTGGTGATGTCACACCCATTTCTGAAGTAGGACGACTGCTTACCGTATTAATGATTTTGACAGGTATTGCTCTGATTCCCTGGCAGTTAGGTGATTTGATTAAACAACTGCTTAGTACGACCAAACAGATGGAGTTTCTCTGCCCTGGATGTGGGCTTGACTCTCATGATACGGATGCTCGGTTCTGTAAAATCTGCGGTACGGAGTTAAGAAACATTTGCAAGATTTAGCTATTAATTTTCTGTTTTACGATCCGAATGCTTTCCCAGGCAGGAAGTTGTCCGGCTCTGCGTTGGTCAATTAGCACAAAGAAAGCGAAAAGATTAAATGCTTCGCTGCTTTTGCTTAGATACTCACGGCTCAATTCTTCACACTCGCGACGAGTGGGTTTTTGAGTAGGCAACAAACCTCGGCTTTTTGCTGCTTTGTCGTGAGCTTCTGAAATTAATTTAAACAGCACAGAAGTGAGCAGGGTATAAGCTCGAAATTGACTTAAGTCATAGTCGCGTTGTGCTATGAAATCATAGTTAAGGCTGCGGGTGCGATCGCCCACCAACTTAATCAAATCCAGCAAATCCTGCTCTAGTGGAATTGTGGGTTGGAAACTAAAATCAGACTCAAAGTCAATGATGCGAGAACGGGCAAATTCTAGGTCAAGGTTAAGGTCGAAGCCGCTGTGCGTCGTGAGGCCAAGTGCTTGATATAGCAAGTTGAGTGAGCTAGAGGCAGAGAGCGTTTTATCAGGAGGGTGATCGAGGGCACGATCCAACTCTTCAATGAGGAAGCGATCGCTCTCCACTAATTCTGCCAGTGCCTTATACCAGCGTTGCCACTGAATGGGGGCAATGCCGGTGATGAGTTGGCGATCGCCCGCGTTACACCAGCAGCCAATTTGTTTTGCTTGGAGTGGATGCTCCTGCACTTCAATTTGCTTAGGCAATCGAAACCTAGCTTCCCCTACAAATATAGAAGAACTGCCCTCCAAAAATGTATCCCCAATTGGGCTGGAGCGCTGCGTCAGCCACTCACAAAACTCTTCTGCATCGCTAGCTCGAATACCCGTAATCGGACTCATTGCACTGCCAGGTAAAAACTTTGCTGTTTGCCAGTGGTCAGGCTGGCAGCTTTCTCCCGACTGACTCTTCTCATCAATAAAAAGCTGATACTCCGCACAGGTGATGTAGCTCGTGTCGATTTCAGTCAGGTCATCCATTCGCAGCAGCTTGTTCAACCGACGCGATAGTTTTACCTCCGCTGCCAGCTTAAAGATTTCTGCGTCCGCAGATTCCAGCCCTTTTTCTAAGGTGTCTTCTAGCTGTCGTCGCACGTCTGGTTGCACACTTAACCCTTCTTCCAGGCAGTCATAAGCTAGCGTTAACGAAACCACACTAGGCTGGTCAAGCGCTGCCCAGATCAGGTTGCTGGCATCCTCTTGCGCGGCATAGAGGCGAATAGTTTCATCCCACCAGGGATCATCAATGTTGCGAGTAAGCAAAAACTCTTGCTTTGATTCCTTAATCTGAGCGGCAGCCAGATATTCCTGAAAACTCTTGTGGACAAACTCATACACGTCAGGCTGTCGCTGCACCAGCAAACCACTGATATTTTCAATTTGCTCTAAAAAGTCCTCCGGGTCTGCGTCGTAGCCTGCAACCGTCACCAGCTTTTCGCGAATCAGTAAACATCCGGTTACTTTCTTAAATTCGCGAGTTTTCTTCTGCATTCGCTTTAGCGCCAGCACTTGCAGCACCAGTTTTTTCTGGGCAGCGGTCAAGGATTCAACAATTCCTTTGGCATCTTGTCTGCGTCCCAGCAGCACATCACAAATTTCTGCATAGAGTTCGACCCGTCGCCCTGGGAGTGCGCCTTGATAGCAGTGAACCGTTGCAATCATTGTCAGCAGCAGCGGATTTAGCGCCATCGCTGCTAGAGACGGATTGTGTTTGATGCGGCTAAACAGATCGCTTGCTTGCTGTTGTGCCACCTGCCGTACACCGGGGTCGTCCTTTCCCAGACGGCGCATGATCTCGTTTTGCAAATACCAGTTGTTGATAAATTGCTCAACCTGCTTCAGCGTAAAGGGCTGCACTTCAGCCACCAGCCCAATGTGACGAAGCGGAGCGCTGCGATAGCCAAACGGACGGGAAGTAACGATAAATGCATTGGTGGGATAGCTGAGCATCTGCTCGTCAACCCAGCGGCTCACCTGATGCCGCCGAGCGCTGTCTGCGACTTCGTCCAAGCCATCGAGTAAAACCAAACACTTACCCTGTCGCAGTCTCGACTCAAACCAATCAGCAGGTGGGTTGAGTTTCTGGACGGTGTTTTGCTGCTGAATCAGTGTTGTCAGTGTGGGTGGAACTTCGACCAAATCTGCACCAGTTTTGTCCAGGAAGATGGCTTCTTGAACGTCTCGCAAATAAAGCAGAATGGGAATTAACGCTGGAGCTTTGGGATGCTGGCGAGTCTGCGCTTTTTGGGCATAGGTGAGCGTCAAATGTTCTAGCAGTGTGCTTTTGCCAGAACCAGGCGGACCCAGGACCACAATTCGCTTGAAGGTAGATTGTTCGGTTAGTTTGGCAAGAAAATCCCAAATTTCCAGGCTTTCTGTCGCATGACGAATTGGAATCATGGCAGAAGAAACCTTATCGGTCGTCTCTGGAGCAAGTTGAAGGGGTACAAACACTTTCTCCAGATTTAGAGCAAATGGACCTTTGGTTTTCAGTCCTTGAGTCCGAAAGTCACGTAGGGCGTAAATCAGGCTTTGATAGTAGCGGCTCTGGAAGTTGGACAGTAAGGTTAGAGCGAATTGATCTGCTGTTCTAATCACCCATTGGGCGGAGGCAGCTCCTCGCTGAGCTGCCGCTTCTTCGAGCGTTTCCATAAACTTGCCGCTGAATTTAGCCCAGAGTGACAGACATGCAGTGATAAAGGAGAGGGCGATCGCCTGTGTCCATTCCTGGTTTAAGGCATAGTGTAGCGTTGCCCCCGCCCCAATTCCTGAAGGAACCCACTTAATCAGTGTTTGAGTAATCCTTTGCATCCGCTATGCTGACCCTACACGTCTGCATACGAGTGTAGGCGATCGCCCTTCAGATGTTGGTGTTTAGCCCATGCGAGTAAGCGCTGCGATTTTGGTGAGTTTATCTGCTCCTAATCCCTCCAGTTCGTCTAGATGCAGCAAGCCTTCTCTCACTAAAGTAGCGAAGACAAAAATTAAAACAGAGTATCTGTAATCATATTTGCCATCTATCTCATGTCTTTTGGCACTCAAAAAATCATGGAGATGCCAGATGTCATCCTGGGTTTCGATCGCACTCGCTTTTTCTCGGACTCCCTTCATCAAAGCATCAATTTCTCGCTCGTAGGCTCTTTTGAAAGCCACCTGAGCAACTTCCTTTTCAGTCTTAGACCACTCGGTATCACTTACTTGCATCATTAACCCTAAAAAATCAAAATTTTATGATGGAGTACCGCTTGCAAAAGCACTCTTATGTGTTTATGGAAACTCACTTCTAAATTGAAGCTAGCCTTTTTACGCTTACCTTAAATCCTGATGCCTGGTTGCCTGACAAAACTCCAAAAACCATTGATATAACGTGGGTTGGGTGAAGCAAAGCGGAACCCAACAGAATCTAGGCAAACGTTGGGTTTCACGTTGTTCCACCCAACCTACATTTGATACTTTAGTCCATGCAATCGGTAGGGGCGAATGACCGTTCGCCCCTACCCGAAACTTCTTGGTTTTAACCTAGCGGACTAGATTCAACAGTTCTTTAGGAGATGCTAATAAGTCGATCGCCACAAAGAAAATTTTGCCATCGGGATTGAGCAAGAACCGCCAAGCCATGTTCATGCCTACAGCCGCACCAAACCAGGGAGTTTGCACCTTGCCTGTCACTTTTATCTGGGTATAACCGTCTTCTGCGGGTTCAGCCACACCTCGTTCGGGGATGAGCTTGAGGTTCTGGCATTCCTCATTAAAGAATCGAAGAACAGCATCTTTACCGACAATGGGTCTTTGGAAAGGAGGTTGCAGAGCGCCATCAGGAGCAAATAGTTCAATCAGCGCTTTAAAGTCATTAGCGTTGAGATTATCCATGTAGCTCAACACAATGGGATTGGTCACGCCTTCAATGTTGACTGGAGTTCTGGCAGACTTTTCCTTTGGAGCCACAACAGGTTCAGATACTCTGGTGTAATCGTCTAGCTTGCTTGGGTCAAATCCCATATCGATCACAGCGTTGCGTAAGACGGTAATCTGTTGACCTTGATCGAGTTCTCTCACGGCTTGCAGTACTGCGGAAGCATTAGCAGAGAGCTGGTAGCCCGCTGGAATTGGAGCCACAACTCCTTGATCCATCCATACACCAAGCTGATACCAAAACCCTAGCTTGATGTTTGGAGACCACATGCCATAGGCACGGCAAATTGGGGTATCAGCCTGGTTTGCTAGGTCACACATGACCTGCGTTTGTTCTTCAAAAGTCATTTGCCGAATTTGATTCAGGGTTGCTTCTGCAAATTGCATACTGGCAGCACCCGGAGCAGCAACAGTAATTGTTTTGCCCATTTCGAGGTAAGCAAACCATGTCCATGCCAGTTGATCCTCGGCACTAAGCTGCTTAAATCTAGCAATTGTGGCGGGTACTGCGTCAGCAGACAAGGTATTTGGGAAAATACTGCGCGCTGAATCAATAGTAAATGGCATCTTTAAAGACCTACCTTACTGGATTTGCAATTAGTGGAAAGAACAGAGAAGTTCTTGAGCTGTGCAGCTTTCTCTGCTTGTTACAAAGTATCACGAAATCGTTACGAAATTTAACAAATCTTTATTTTTTCTTGAGGAAGGAGCAGTTGCCGCGATCGCGCTGCCTCTTCCAAAAGCTGAAACAGTTGATAAATAAAGCTTTTTCTCTAATCGAAGAATGGAGAAATAAATTTCGAGAGGCTTCCCTATGTCTCCCATGATCTAGGGCTGCTATAGAATGTCGTCGAAGGAGAGGTGCAAAGCTCAGTTTCTTAACCTGAGAATCGATTCTGCTGATTCACAGCTTGAGGAAAGGAGGCGATCGCAATCGTTGTAGTCCGATCGGGTATGACGATAGAAGATTACCTGAACTATAGCGATGACACTGACCGCCGCTATAAACTGGTCGATGTTAACAATAGTGACTGTACTGGAATGGGTAGACGGGCTGTATGAAGAACAGATCTACCAGGGCAGTGATCGAATTGTTTCTCCTCATTCTCCCGAACTACACCTGACCGCAGCACAGATCTTAAGTGCAGGACGGTAGAGTTCGTGTTGAGTTAGAAACTCATGAGTTTTTATGATTAAGGCTAAATCTCGATGAATCAGCAAACTACCTGAAGATTTACAGTGTTTTGAGAAGCCACTCAGTAAAGCATAGTCAGCTTGAAAATTAGTAAATCTGCTGTGGAAAAATGCAGATAACCGTGAAGAATTCAAAAACTACCTTGACCTTAACCTAATTGTTCAACTAAGTTATGCTGAAAGTGATAAACCTTTGAATTTTTAAACAAAGGTCGTAAAGTCTTTACAGCAATCACAGGATTGTATCTCACTTAACACTTTTGCGGTATGCATTTGCCGAGAGCCATCCAGCTCGTTGAACGAGGGTTGCATTACCTGTCAAATTGTGAACGTGAATAAAGCTGCCGTAGTTTACGTCAGTGGGTTGCAAAATAGTCCTTCAAGCGATCGCTTGTTGATCGCTGCAACTTTGTGTTGTCGCTACTCTCTCAATTTTAGTGAGGCAAAAATTCCCTCGATTTGAGCATCAGCAAAGTCGATATTTGAGGGAAACGAAAATAGTGCATCACCAATCCATTTCTACCTTTTATATCGGTAGATTATCGTCATAGATAAATCATCATTCCCCCTTGATGAGCAGAACTGAAATCGTGGTGCAAGAGCCAACTTATCTCGTTTAAAGACTTTGGAAAAAGGTACTCGTTGCGCTTGGAAAGGAGTGCTGTTTAGTTTTGCGAGATGACTTCCGATAGTTATCCACCTGTAGTTTTTCAGAGTTGATTCATGTTACAGAAAATAGCGAGACATAGCCCCAAAAAGAAGACATATCAAGCTGATTTGAAGCGTTCTAGTCGCTCATCGTTACAAGTCATTTTGACTGTTCCTTTTGTCGTACAGCTTTTTCTAGCCGTCAGTGCAGTAGGTTACCTTTCGTTTCTTAATGGACGAGCATCGGTTAATAACTTGGTGGGTCAGTTACAGGATGAGGTTAGCGATCGCGTTTCTACTCACCTGGACGGATACCTCAGCATT
Source organism: Oculatella sp. FACHB-28 (assembly GCF_014696015.1). Classification (NCBI taxonomy): domain Bacteria; kingdom Bacillati; phylum Cyanobacteriota; class Cyanophyceae; order Oculatellales; family Oculatellaceae; genus Oculatella; species Oculatella sp. FACHB-28. The sequence goes on from NZ_JACJPJ010000043.1 coordinate 179,610, forward strand.
CCCCACAAAATCAATGGAACAAACCTGGATGCGATCGCCGTTGGGCAAATTAACCTTGATGACCCGATCGGTACAGGACGGTTGTTTTGGCGGCAACTAGACGTGTTTAACGTCCGCTACATCAACTTTGGTGGAGTCGAAGGGAACTTTATCGGGGCGGGTCTTTACACAGACGGATATAACATCGAAGTCATTAGTGACTCAACCGAAGGGGCACTTTACACTTATGAAACCGATGACGAGGGTAACCCCACTGAAATCGAAGAAATTCTGCCTCCTGGTGAATACGATCCACGCGATTATCCCTGGTATCAAGACCCTGTTGCTGCCCGTACCTCAGTTTGGAGCGAAATTTATCTTTGGGAAGACTATCCTGAATTTATCTCCATTGCTGCGAGTGTTCCTGTTTTCACTTCAGGTAGTGAGCTGGTAGGTGTTTTGGGAGTAGATCTGCTGCTGTCTGATATCAGCGAGTTTCTGAACGAGATTGACATTACACAGTCAGGATCAATTTTCATTCTGGAGCGTGATGGCTCTCTGGTCGCTAGTTCTAATTTGGAGCAACCTTATACCCTGGTAAATGAATCCGGGGAACGGTTGCAACTGGACACGACTCCTGACCAGGGCATTCAATCGATCGGAACGGCTCTGCTGGAAAACTTCGGTGATTTGAATCAGATTGAGGAAAGTGAGCGACTCATTGCCGAGGTAGAAGGCGATCGCCAGTTTGTGATGGTGAGACCCTGGCAAGATCAATACGGACTAGACTGGTTAATCGTTGTAGCGGTGCCTGAGGCTGATTTCATGGCACAAATTAACGCTAACACCAGACTCACGATTCTCCTCTGCTTTTTTGCCTTGGGTGTTGCTGTCTTGGTTAGCTACATCACAGCGCGTGGAATCACACAACCTATCTTGCGTCTTAACCGGGCCGCAAAAGATATTGCCAATGGAGACTGGGAACAAACAGTCGATATTGAACGCTCAGACGAAGTTGGAGAATTGGCAACATCCTTTGACAGCATGTCAAACCAACTCAAGTTCGCATTTGAGACGCTAGAACAACGGGTAGAAGACCGTACCCTTGAGCTTGCAGAGTCAAATCAACAACTGGCAATAGCGAAAGATAAAGCTGAGGTGGCAAATGAAGCCAAGAGCTTATTTCTGACAAAAATGAGTCATGAGCTTCGTACTCCGTTAAACGGTATTTTAGGATACGCACAAATCATCAAGCGGGATTTAGAGCAATCACGTAGCTTTAATCCGGATGCGAGAGAAGGTCAAATTCAAGGCTTAGAAGCTATTTCATATAGTGGTTTTCATCTTTTAGGATTAATTGATGACATTCTCGGTTTCTCCAAAATTGAATCTCAAACTCTAACACTGGAGCCAAGTGAGTTTAACTTTTCTAATTTTCTTCAAGATGTCATTCACATCATTCGTGGTAATGCAGTTGAGAAGAATTTGCCGATTAATCTTGAAGAACACGGAAATTTACCAACTCAAGTCTATGCCGATCAAAAACGACTGCAACAAGTTTTACTCAACCTATTGGGAAATGCCGTCAAGTTTACAAATCAAGGTTCTGTAAAGCTGCGAGTTAGCAGGCTCGACCCAGAAAATCTCGCGACCGATGTTGAAACTGCTACTGTTCAGTTTGCAGTCATTGACACAGGAGTAGGAATCAGTCCAGATCACCTTGAAAGAATCTTCGAGCCATTTGAACAGGTCGGAGATCTTCGGCAGCGAACGGCGGGAACGGGATTAGGACTGTCAATTAGCAAGGAACTCGTCGAACTAATGGGCGGAGATCTTCGTGTCCAAAGTGAGCTGGGCCAAGGCTCGGTGTTTGAATTTAATCTAAAGCTTCCATTGATGCGTACAGTTGCAATGCCAGTAACTCCACCATCGACCGAAGGCACTGTTGCAACAATAAACACCGTTTCCCAAGTAGATCAAAATATGGTCACTCCAACGCAAGAGAACTCCAGAGGTGATTTCCCAAATAATGTCAATCAAATCATTGGCTACAAAGGAACCCGTCGCAAGCTCTTGATCGCAGACGATGATGAGACAAACCGCTTGGTATTGCTAAATATGCTGAAACCGCTTGGGTTTGAGTTACTTTTAGCAAAAGATGGAGCTGAGGCACTATCCATCATTTCCCATACCAAGCCTGACTTGCTGCTGCTGGATCTATATATGCCTGTCCATACTGGAATAACAGTGGTTCAAAGTCTAAGAGAGGATCTGGAAACCCAGAATATTCCTGTGATCATTGTGACAGCCAGCAACTTTACCATTACCAAAAATACTGTCCTGAAGCGAGGCTCTGATGCCCTGTTGACCAAACCTGTTAGCCTGGAAAAACTGCTAGCTCTACTAGAAAAATATCTGGAGCTAGAGTGGATTTTTAATGAGGTTGCGTCAGCCAGGCATAATTTGCTTCCATATCGCTAACCTTAATACCCATGTTTAGCGTTGCTTAATCTAAGCATAGACTTGAGTGGAAGCACAGCACTTCCACTCAAGTCTATATTCAAAGTTAGCAATACTAAAGCATTTTACGTTCCTGTCATTTGCTCTACTGCTATTGTGCTTCTAGTAGTTGCAAAACTTCCTGGGCTTCTGCCGCTCGTCCTTCCTGGTGGAGCAAGTCGGCAAAGGCTCTGTAGTCTCTAGCAATCCGTTCTACAAAAGCTTGCTGCTGTGCTGGGGGAAAATTTTGTAAATCAGCTCGAATTGCTTCTCGAACTGTGACGGACTGCTGATAATGGTCGATGGCTGGCTCCACTTGATTTTGCAGTACAAATAGGCGAGCAATGCTAGCGAGGTTCATTCCTTCCATCGTGCGATCGCCTACTTCTCTGATGATGCTTAACGCCTGCTGATAATGGTCCAGCGCGCTCTGATACTGTCCTGCGTTGCGGTAAGTTAGTCCAATGTTGTTGAGGATCGTTCCTTCGTTAACGCGATCGCCTACTTGCCTGGTAATGCTTAACGCCTGCTGGTAATCATTTAATGCTTGTGCATACTCTCCTAATCGATCGTGAGCCAGTCCAATGTTGTTGAGGGTGATGCTTTCACCCGCGCGATCGCCCACCTCCCTGGTAATGCTTAACGCCTGCTGATAATGGTTCAGCGCTTGTGCATATTCTTCCAGGTTGCTGTGCGCCAGTCCAATATTGTTGAGCGTGATGCCTTCTCCGGTGCGATCGCCCACCTCCCTGCTAATGCTTAGTGCCTGCTGGTAATAGTTCAGTGCTTGTGTATGCTCTCCTAAGGTACTGGAGACCAATCCAAGATTGTTGAGGGTAATGCTTTGTTCAATCACTCCTCCTACTTCCTCGGCAGCGCTTAGTGCCTGCTGGTAGTAGTTCAGCGCTTGGGTGTACTCCCCTAAGTTGCCGTAAATCAACCCGATGGTGTTGAGGGTCGCTCCTTCTTCAGCGCGATCGCCAAGGCTTTGATAAACAGCAACGGCTTGCTCTAGAGATGTTATAGCAGCTTGAAACTGTCCCGCTTCATATTGCTGAGTGCCTTGTTCAAAGAGGCGATCGGCTTGGGTCCGGCTTGCAGGGGTGGAAGTGGTCTGTGCTGTAGCTAAGGAAATGGCAAACGGGCTTTCTAATGGCAATGGGTTAGCAAAAGAAAGCCATAGTGCTGCTGTGGAGAGACAAAAACATTGAACAAGACGCATAGAGAGTTACTTTATAAAGTAAGTGACAGATTGGTAATAGCTAGTTACAGATCTTGATTGCTTTCATAGTAATCCTGGATCTATAGACACCCTAGAATAGGTTGTGAGAAATGCATCCCCCAGGAGTACGCTTCTCACAACCCGATCATCTTACAACTGATTTAGGACTGCTATAGAAGCAGGATAGGTTCCTGAATCTTGCAGCAACTAGCTAGTTTGCGATCGCTTATTCTAAGCGTCGTAATACGGCAATCGATCGCGCCACAACAGGCACCGTTTGTTCACCTGTAAAGATCCGCTGCTCTTGCACAAAGCGAGGCTCTTTTGTGTCAATGTCTACCGTCCACTGATCATTCTGAAAATCGGCAGGCAAGCTAAACTCAAGTGTTTCATAATGGGCATTAAAAAATAACAAGAAACTGTCGTCGCTAACCTTTTGACCGTGACGGCCAGGACTAGGAATTCGGTGTCCATTGAGAAAAACGGCAACTGACTTAGCATAGCCAATATCCCATTGCTCTTGCGTCATCTCACCCCCATCAGGGTTATGCCAGCTAATATCTGTTACGCCCGTCCCGTGAATCGCTTGCCCTTGAAACCACTTGCGCCGACGAAAAACGGGGTGTTGTCGCCGAAAATAAACTAGCTCCCGGCAAAAGTTCAGCAGATCTTCGTTTGATTCCTGTAGGTCCCAGTTCAGCCAGGAAATTTCATTATCCTGACAGTAAGCATTATTATTTCCTCGTTGAGTGCGTCCCAATTCATCCCCACTTAACAACATGGGAATGCCCTGTGACAGCATTAATGTAACGAGAAAATTTCGTCGCTGGCGTTCTCGCAGATCCAGCACTTCTGGGTCATCCGTTTCGCCCTCTACACCACAGTTCCAAGAGCGATTGTGGCTCTCACCATCCCGGCTTTCTTCCCCGTTTTCCTCATTATGTTTGTCGTTATAGCTAACTAAATCATTCAGCGTAAAACCATCGTGAGCCGTGACAAAATTAATGCTGGCATTAGGCTGCCGTCCATTCATCTGGAAATATAAATCAGGGCTACCCGTTAATCGATAAGCAAACTCACCCAGAGTGCTGTCTTCACCTCGCCAAAAGTCGCGGACTGTGTCTCGATACTTACCATTCCACTCTGACCAGTTCACCGGAAAGTTGCCAACTTGATAGCCGCCTGTTCCGACATCCCACGGTTCTGCAATCAGTTTTACCCCTGCCAAAACTGGGTCTTGATGAATCAAGTCAAAAAAGGCCGACAGGCTGTTGACCTCGTACAACTCACGCGCCAAGGCAGAAGCCAGGTCAAACCGGAAGCCGTCCACATGCATCTCTGCAACCCAGTAGCGCAAGCTATCCATAATCAGCTTTAACACCTGCGGGTGACGCATATAAAGCGAGTTGCCGCACCCAGTAAAGTCCATATAGTAGCGAGCATCACCCTCAACCAAACGGTAATAGTTGACGTTATCAACGCCTCGCAAAGATAGAGTTGGACCTAGATGGTTGCCTTCTCCCGTGTGGTTATACACCACATCTAAAATCACTTCAATTCCGGCTCGATGCAGCGCTTTAACCATTTCCTTGAACTCAATCACCTGCTCTCCTAGCACACCGCTAGAACTGTAGCCGGAGTAAGGGGCGAAATAGTTAATCGAATCGTAGCCCCAATAGTTTCGCAGTTCCTTATCAACCAGGTGACCTGGACGAGAGAGAAAGTGATGAATCGGCATCAGCTCGACTGCAGTAACTCCCAACCGCTGAAGATGCTCGATCGCCAGCGGATGCGCTAGTCCGGCGTAGGTGCCTCGCAACTCTTCTGGAATATCAGCATGTAACTTTGTGAAACCCTTAACATGCATTTCATAGATGATAGTTTCGTGCCAGGGGGTTCTTAGTAGCCTGTCTCCTTCCCAGTCAAAGATTTCATTCACCACTACTGACTTAGGCATCAGAGAGGCACTGTCTAGTTCTGAGAATGATAAGTCTTCGTCAGGGCTGTTCCAGTCATAGCCGAACAGTTCTGGGCCACTTCCTACTTCACCATCAATTGCTTTTGCATAAGGGTCGATCAACAGTTTGTTGGGGTTAAAGCGATGTCCTTCACTACGCGCGTGAGGGCCATGTACTCGATATCCGTAGCGTTGACCTGGGCCAATCCCAGGTAAATAACAGTGCCAAACGAAGTTACTCACTTCGGTAAGAGAGACTCGTGTTTCTTCGCCATCTTTATCGAATAGGCATAGCTCAACGCCCGTTGCATTTTCTGAAAAGAGGGCGAAGTTTGTACCTTTTTCATCCCAATATGCGCCCAGAGGATAGACATCACCTGGCCAAACCGCTACGTGCATAAATAGGCTCCAACTAAATCTACTATTAGGGTGAACTGAACTTGAAGGTCTAATTAACTGATTCTGATTAATCGATATAAAGCGGCTGAGAAATAATTAAAGCATTACCTTTTACACTTCACCTCTCATTTTTAAATTCATCTATCTTTCGGAAGGTTTTCTATTAAAGCAATCTGCCCTCTGCGATTTCACATTATTAATCTCATAATCTAATCGCCTACGATCTAATCGCTTATGTAAAGTAGCGTACATTCAATTCGGCAGAAATTTTTGCATTGTTCTCAGAGTAAAGGATAGGGCGAAGGTTTGTTCTATAACTATTGTCATAAAGTTGTCATAGAGTTGTCATAAAAGGCTACAGGGCTTTAAAACAAAAGTGGGAGAAGTGTAAAAGACTTCCCCCATCCTTCTTACGGAAGATGTTGCATTCTTAGAACAAGAACCAAACCAAATTACGTATTCGTTCCTACAAAATCTCGGATTGGTGTAGGGCTTGTCCTTTATCGGTTGGTGCGCTCAACAATTCTGGTCTGCCGTGGCAGGTAGTCATCGCCCAATTTGTTAGCACAAAACCCCAAGTCTACAGACTGGTCAGGCTGAATCGTCGTTGCCCAATCCGGGGGAATGACCTCGTAGGCTGAACCAGTGGGACTAAAAGAGCCATTCCAGCTTTGAGTAATGGCGGCATCTTTCATTTCAAACAATAATCGCCAGTTGTTGGTGCTGGTGTTGCCTCGATTTGTGGCTCGGAAACTTACACAAAAACCAGTTTCCCAATCCGATTGAATGAGGGAGTTGGCAGTTAGGCTGCCCGATGCACTGGCAATAGCAGGGCTGGACGCAGGATTGGAGGAACTTCGGGGAGAAGCGGACCTAGAAGATGAGTTAAAAGAGGATGGAGGGGAGGAGGGGCGATCGCCAGCAGGCAAATCAGGAGAAGGCTCTAGACCAGAAGTCGAGGTCGCAGTCTCCAAAAGCTGATTCAATAGTTCCTGTTTTGGAGTCTCAACTGTTTGCCAGTCATCTTGTAGGATGCCGCCTGTGTCAGTACTGTTTGGGTTCCAACTCCAGTAGGTAAAGCTGAGGCTATTGTCATTGAGGTAGTCTACGAACTGCCGCTGCCAAATGCCCTCTTTAGATTCTGCGTCTATTTGCCGACCGCCAAATTCTCCTACCAGGATAGGAGCAATACCTTGGGTGGCGATGTAGTGAAAGCCTGTTTCCCAGCGAGTGTAGAGGTTATCCGGAAAGTTAGGTTCTGAAAACCAGGGCTGATTGAATACACCAGCACCGTATTCATGGGGTGAGTAGACTAGTTTGCGCGGGGCAGACAGACGGACAGGATAATTTTTTACGCCTTCCAGGTTGCCGCCCTGCCAGTGGTCGGCAAGTCGTTGTCCGGGGACGTTGTTCTGTACGCCTTCGACGACGATTAGCCAATCGGGATTGACTTCTAGAATGGCATTTCCGGCTCGTTCGGCGGCTAAGCGCCAGTCAGTGTCGCGATCGCCTGTTCCCCAACTGGCGCGACCATACGGTTCATTTTTCAGGTCAGCCCCAATCACGTTGTGCTGATTCCGGTAGCGTCTAGCGAGCATTGTCCAGGTGTCAATCCAATCAGCTTCTGTGAAGCCGTCGCCGTACCACAGTTCTGGAATTCTTTGATTGTTGAGACGATGGCTATCCAGCAAGATTAATAACCCCTGACGCTCAGCTTCTTGAATTACCAGATCCATCACTTCTAGAGGTGTTTTGCCTTCTAGCTCACGGTTGCTGCCGATGCTGAAATCTACACCAGCAATGCTGTCTGCCCGAAGTGACTGGACGGAGTAGGGTAAGCGAATGGTGTTATAACCAAGGCTGCGGATCTGCGCCAGCATCTCTTTGTAGTCTCTCAGCCATAGCCCGTGAGGAGCCTGCATCTCAGTCTCGATGCCAAACCAGTTGACCCCTCTCAGTAGAACGGCTTGTCCTCTGGTATCCACAATTTCAGCGCCACGAGTGGATAGAGGTAGCTGGATCGGAGTAGTGGCTCCGGTAACGGTCATTGGAGCATGGAAGTTCAGCGATAGCCCCATCCACAGCACCATTGATAGAAGTCCTAGCCAGATTTGTTGGGCTAAGGGTGTCCATCTTCGGCTACGATTTGGGGTTGAGCGATGAATTGGGGGAATCATGGCGAGTGCTGCTCTTATCTTTTAGGAATGGGTCGGTCAATCTGGAGCTGCACCCAAAAGTAAGCGCGAATGAAGCTATCTATCTTATTAAGCGAGTTTTGTTGAACTTGGCAAATGTAGGTTCTGCAAGTTTATGTAGCAAGACGGGCGATCGCCCAAAAAGTGCCACTTCCTCTATATCTTAGACCTCTACATCTCAGACATATAAGCAGGATTGCTAGATTCCGAGTTGCTGCATTTGAAGGGTGATACAGATGGGTACTGATCTAACAGTAATTGTACCGAAATAGCTAAATCTCTGAAGCTGGATATTTCTCTTTTGAAAGGTATTTAAGGCTAAGTACTTAAGCGTACTAAAACACTCTGAAATGGGTGCTAGAAGGCTGATTTTACTGTTCCTTTAACTGAATGTGAAAAGTTTTTTGGAAGAGAAAAAAGTTTAAGAAATAGTCTGCAACGATCGCAATCTTATTGTTAGGAAAGTTCATTTTGACTTTACAGGACTGCCTCGGACTTTACTAGGTCTATACGGTTGTTTACGGAGATTACGTTTAACTTGGATGGAAAGGCAACAAAACTTCAGTAATTCTGTTGTTCCGCAGTAATACTTCAATCGAGTATTGCTGCCGCCAAATTGAAAAACGATTCCCCCCTCTGTTTAGTAGGAATTAGATTATGACTACACCACTCCAACGCTTCGTGCTACCAGCCGTAATGCTGTCAGGTGCAGTTTTTGCCGCCGCTACTTTGCCATTGGTCGTACTAGGTTCCGAACCAGTGGATATTCACCTTGAGGACGAACCCGTGTTCTCCGGTGAAGTCAAAGATTTGGCTGCTCCTTACCTGGGCATTGCAACGGTGATGAGTCTTGGAATGGGTGTTGCTACCATCTCGGCATTGGGTTGGAGCCAGTCTTCGCGCAAGTCTTCTGAAGTCGAAGATCAGGTTTCCTCTCTACAGCGTGATTTGCAGGAAAAAGAGGCTCAAATCGAAGCTCTCCAGTTTTCTGAAAAGCGCTTAAACGCTGCTGGGCTACAGTATTTTCTGCAAGATGAAGTAGAAGAGGGTAATGCTCAACCCGTTGCTTCTGCTCCTTCAGGGCATCCAGTTCGGACGGTGGAAGATGATGATCCGACTGAGCCCTTAGAAACGGCGATCGCTTCTGGCAGGTTTGACGCAAATGCTCAAGCCTCCAAAGCGGCATCTCATTCTGCTGCACCCACTTTTACTCACTATGATCAGCCCACGCCCGCTATGAAGCAAGGGGTTGCCTCTGTGCCTCAGTCTACTCATGCTGCAGAGCCAAAACAGGTGAATGAGTTGATTGACCACCTCAAGCAAGTAATGGCTCAAATCGAAGAGCTGCAAACGGTTGGCGCAATTCCAGCTAACTCACTTTCACCTGTTACGGTGTCTTACAAATCTGGAGCTGCTTAGTGTTAATAATGGTCGGGCGAAGCAACTGTTTAGAGGCTTCGCCTGTTAGTCATTGGTCATCGGCTACTGGTTTCTAACAAGTAACAAGTAACAAGTGATAAATGACAATTAGCGGGCAAGGTGCCCGCGTGGTGGTGATGGAGTTAACGTAGAAAAGCGTCGGATGAGATCGGAGCATCTGTTTGAGTTGGGCTAAGTGCTGGTGGACTGGCACTAGTGGCTCCTAAGCTCGATGACGTTGAATTCGCTTCACCATCTGTCTGACTGACTGGAGGAGTTGTACCACCAGTGGGCAACGCAACAATTAGGGTCTTGCTTGCCTGAAGATATAGCTCTCCATCTGCATTGAATTGCACTAAACTCCCTGTTAAAGCTTCACCCTGGCTCTCTAACTGGTCTTGTAATGTTGCAGGTTGATTTGCCGGATCAAGCGTCACTAAGAAAGTCACGTTTGGGTCGGGCTGAACCTGCACTCCTAGATTGCCCTGATCTAGCTGCCAAACCTCTTGAAACTTGCCGTTTGGGGCGACTTGCCAGAGTGTAAGGTTGGCTTCCCACCTTCCCTGTTCAACGGGCGCAAATTGTCGGGCTAACACCGAGTAAGAGGAGCCAGAATTAGCGATCAATTGACCTGAGGTTTGCAGATAGCGAATCGCAGAAATTGTGATTTGTGTCTGGTCAGGTAGATTTGTGCTGCCTGTCACCCTGTATCCTCCCGGTTGCCCAAATGGGTCTATCCGCTCAACCCCTAGCTGTGGGGCAGCCGGTTCAGATGATCGGCTAAACCGACTGATGGGTTGAGCACATCCAGTCGTTAGAAGTACTGCTAGCAGCACTACGGTTAAACACACAATTCGCTGTTGAATCCTCAAAACAGCTTGAATTTGGTGGGAAATTGTAGGATTAGTTTGATTCAGGAACATAAGCGATCGCCAGATTAGATTTGTGCAAGCAAATAATGCTGATTAAAACCTCAGCAAACTAGCCGAAGTTTGGCACAAAATTAACCGGATTACACAGGGTATTTGCGTAAGTATTGATGGAAGATTAATCCTTGGCAAGAGAGACAGAAGTTTGGCACAGAATTGCCAAATCACACAGGGTACTGGCAGCATCTCCACGCATCTCCACACTAGCCTCGACCTTCCTGTGTAAGCCACAGACTAAGCCTTAACCATCAACCTGCACAGCAGATTAAACAGCTAGCCTACCTCTGAGTGGGTCTGTTTTCACACGATCTTTAGGAGTGAAGACCCCAATGAAAGTCGGACTTTTTAAGTCTGTCCTCCTCAACTTTTTATTGTTTTCCGGTGCCTATTTTGTTTGCTTTGAATTCGGTTTTCTTACAGGTTCAACTTTTTCTTTAGGAAAAGCAAATGCCGCTCCCATCCCTGATGCAATTCTGGATGAGTCAAGCTCTGATTCTGCAACTGATCATGATTCATTGGTTGATTCTGAAACAACAGTGGTCATTGCAGAGGCTAAAGGCGTAGCCGAATCAGCAGAAAGTGATTCTCACATTGCGGCACTGCCGACAGACGAGACGCTAAACCGATTTGCTGACGAAAATGACTCAAATTCAGCAGGTACTGCACCACCCGCTCCAGCTCCTATAGCTGCGGTCACGGTGCCTGCCTGGAGATCTCCCACACCTTCCCAATCTGATCCTCAATCTGACTACCAAACTGAAGATGAGTTAATCGCGCAGATGACGGGTGCTACAGCGTCCCCTGAATCGGCGAATGAAACTGCAACTGAAACTGCGACTGAATCGACGGGAAATGAATCGGCGATCGCCATTCCCGTTCCCACACCTGGGATGGTGCCACCTGTATCAGCAGAGACGGGGGTTGAGCCCACATCAGTTATGCCAGGGGCGATCGCTCCCGTTCCCCCAACTGCGGCTATTCCAACTGCCGCTACTCCAACCACCATTGCCTCAACCGCCATTGCTACAACCGATGTAGGAAGTAGGCTCTTTACGCCTGACCAATCTAGCAATACGGCTGCAATTTCTGCTTTTGAGGCAGCGCAAATCAACCAAGTTTTGCCCAGCGTCGCTGCTAGCCCTACGCTTCCAACGACTGCACCCGTTGCCAGTCAAGCGGCTCAGCTAACGCCTCCAGGTGAATCGCTCACCTCACAGGCTTCAGGAGAAAGTTCTTTACTTCGCAGTACGGCACTCACACCACCCTCGATTACCCTGCAAGGTGTTTACATTTTTCAGGATAGTGAATCTTCGGCGCGGGCGCGACTGCGGGCAGTTTATCCGATTACGCCAAACCTCCAGGCAGGCGCGACGCTCGACTTGACGGAAGGGGATGCGCTGACCGATTCGCCAGATGGCGGGCTGAGTATCAACGAACTGTATCTGGCGGCATCGCTGGAAGATGTACCCAACCTGCGGTTTGTGATTGGACAACTCGACCTGACCTCCTACTTTGATCGCAACAGTTTTGCCAAAGATGGGGCAAGTCAGTTCTTTAACCCGGTGTTTCAAACGAACCCAGCGTTGACCGCGACGGGCATTGGTTCTCGCCCTGCGGCACTCGTCAACTGGAGCCTGACCGACAACATCGAAGCTAGAGCTGCTGTGTTTTCGTCGTCTCGCAACATGGGTGACTTTGACCTGGACGGATTTGCTGGAGAAGTTGCCTTCTGGTTAGGAAATGCGATTATCCGAGGCACCTATGCCACAGGCAGCGATGCTGGGAATGACAGCGGATTTAACGAGATTTTTGACGTTGACCGGGGCGATGGCGAGTTTGGGCTGCGCGAGTCTGACCGCGAGGAGTCTTACGGAGTCAACGCTGAAATCTTTGTCCCTGAGCTAAATATGGGAATTTTTGCTCGTTACGGACGTTACGAGAACCGTGACCTGGATGCGAGTGGCGATACCTACAGCGGTGGCGTGACATTTCTGGACTTGTTTATGCCAAACGATCGCCTGGGGCTAGCCTACGGTCGCGGTTTGTCTAACGAGTCACTGCGGAGCCGTTCTGATCGCGACATTCCTGATGTGGCAGAGCTGTTTTATGACTTCAGTGTGCTGCCTAATCTGCGGCTGAGTTTCACTCTCCAGCAGATCGATGGTTTTTCGGAAACGATCGCCGGATTCCGCATTCGGACTGAATTTGACGTTACACCCAGGGGCAGCTTGTAGCCATGAAAAAGTTTGCTTTATCTAAATCCTGTCATCGGCTGGTTAGTCTGCTACTGCTGGCATGTCTGAGTGCGACCCCGCTGTTAGCGCTGGCGATCGCCCCTTCCGATGCTCAAGCTCAGGCGGTCAGTTCTGCCATTCGTAGAGCCTACACGCTGCTGAGCCAGGGGTTGGTCGATCAGGCGATTACGGCTTTTCAGCAGGCGGTGCGGCAAAATCCCCAATCGGTCGAGGCGCAGTTGGGTTTGGCGATCGCCTACCGTCGAGCCGGACGGGATGCAGAGGCATTTCAAGCCTACGAGCAAGTGTTGACCATCGACCCCAATAATCGATTGGCACTCAATACCATTGGCTTGCTGGGTGGCTATCGTTCGGAGTGGCAAAACCAGGGCATTGAAGCGCTGAATACGCTGCTGACCGTTGACCCGAACGATAACCAGGCAAGAGCACAGCGGGCGCTGCTGTATAGCTACCAGGGCAGATTTGCCGATGCGATCGCCGACTACGAAGTTGTGCTGCAAAACAATCCCACGCCGGATGCCGTCCTGGGCGCAGCGCAGGTTTACACCTACACAGGCGACTATCGGCGTGGTCTGGAGCTATTTAACCGCTACCGAGCTAGTGGGCAGTCGATTTCTGGGAATTCGGCGATCGCCTATGCGTTGGCTCTCCAGGAAACAGGCAATCCAGCAGAGGCAATTCAAGTACTGGAACCGCAACTGCGGCAGTCGCCCCAAATTAACCGAGATACGATCCAGCTTCGGGCAGCGTTGGCTTCGGCGTATGCAGCAAATCGGCAGTTTACCGAGGCAGAGGCAGCGATCGATCCCTTGCGCGGACGGGGTGATTCACGCCTGACGCTAGCTCGTGCCCTCAGTGTGATGGGGCGGTACAGCGGCAACACTGCCTATCACACTGAAGCTGCCTCGCTATATCGTCAGGTTCTCACCACGACCAGTGCTTCTCCGGCTCTGGTACGTGAGGCGGCAGACGTGCTGAGCGGCGTGTCGAGTGAACAGGCATACGCGCTTCAGCTTTACCAGCAGTTGACTCCGCAGTTCCCTGATGACAAGGGGTTGCTGACGCAGCAGTTGGTGTTGCAGAGCCAGCTTGGGCAAATTTCTAGAGCCGATCTACGGCAGCGACTTCAGGCAGAATTGCAACCCCTGCCCAGCGATCGCTTCCAGCAACAAGTGATTGCGCGATCGCTGCTGAGAATCGATTCCCCCGATCCTGAACTGTTGCCGATTTATCAATCGCTGCTGTCGGCAGGTGTGAATGAACCGCTGCTTAACTTCCGCGTCGCCCAAATCTTGATTCAGCGGAATGATTACGCTGGGGCAAGAACGGCGCTAAATGCTTACAGTGCAGCCGTCGGTTCCGCAGACCAGTCTCCGAACCTGCTTTTAGCAGAAATCGATCGACGTGAAGGCAACCTGGATTCGGCCGCACAGCGCTATGAATCAATCGTTGCCAGCAATCCGGCAGATGAGGGCGTGTTGAATGGCGCACTGCAAGGTCTGGCAGGCATTCGGCAAGCGCAGGGACGAGTGAATGAGGCGATCGCTTTCTACGACCAGCTGATCGCGCGCGATCCACAAAATCTCACCCTCCAACTTGGACGCGCCAGCCTTGCCTATCAGGGACGGCTGATCTCTGAAGCGGAAGCACAGGCGGTGCTGAGTCGCTGGCTGCAAGAGCGTCCCGCTACCGACACACCACCAGAACTGTATAACCTGGTCAGCGTGTTGCCCGCCAACGCTCAGCGAGAGGCGCTTTACCTGACGCTGCTAGAGGCTGATCCCAATAACATTCCAATTCAGCTCCGATTGGCGCAGGTGATAGCTCAGCGTGACCCTGTTCTGGCACGGGCAAGAGTCGCAGAACTGATTGCCCGCGATCGCACCAACCTCAGCGCCTACTTTGTTCAGGGAGAACTGGCGCAACAGCTAGGCGATCTGGATCTGGCTAGCGAATCCTACGAAACCATTCTCAGCCAGGAACCCAACAACACCGATGCGCTTTCTGCCTTGGGAGGCATTCGGTTCCAGCAGCGGCAGTACGACTCCGCCGCCCAGCTTTACAACCAGGTGTTGAGCATCCGCCCTGACGATCCGGTCGCCCAAACTTCCTTAATTGCCCTAACCGCTGTGCAGGGCAGACGACTGGAAGCGCTCCAGCGGCTCGAACAAATTCAGGTTCAACAACTTGCTCAAGGGATTACAGACGAAAACCTGAATCAGCAAATGCAGCTTTTAGAGGAAGGCTTCCTCCAACAGCGAGGATTTCAGCCCCCTTGGGAGCGGTATTAGGGGCTAGGTGGCTGGGGGCTAAGGGCTAGGGATAAAGATTCTAACCCTCCTCAGTTCCCTACACTCCCCACTCTCTAACCCTCCTACACTCTCTAACCCCTAATTCCTAACTCCTAACCCCCACCCCTACTTCCTATGCGTCCATCTCGTCACTCTCCTCCCTCCTTTCCACTTCGCCGCGTTTCTAGCCGATTTCGCCTGTGGCGGCGTTCCCTCATTTTGCTTTTCTGTTTGAGTTGTTTGAGTACTCTGTTGGGACTAACCACTCTGGCTCAAGCTCAGACCGAGCGCCCAATTCAGCAACAGGAAGAGCAGGTAATTCGGGAGTTTGTCTTGCCCGAAGCGCCGCGTCAGGCTCCGGTTTATCGTCCTCGCCCTGCCCCGCCGAGTGCGCCACCTGCTAGTAGTGGAGGGCGATCGCAACCCTCCAACACCTCCCCTCGCCCTGCGCCTGCTGCTCGTCAGCCTGCACCCGCTGCGCCTGTAGCAGAATCTCCTGAGGAGCCAGCCACATCCCCTGAGGAGCCAGCCACGCCTGCAACCACCTATGAATACATGCTGTCCTTTAACCGCAGCCCGGTGGTGGGAAATCGCTTGCGGCTAGAAGGAATTTATCCAGAAACGCGGCTGGGCTTTACTCGTCCGAGGGGTTGGGGGGTGAAGTCAGCTAAGGCACTGATTCGGTTTCAGCATTCCCCGGCGCTGTTGCCCACCCAGTCGAGCATGACGGTGCGGGTGAATGATACGAGCATTGGCAGTGTTGCGCTGAATCGACCCAACTCTCAGGTCGGACAGGTTTTGTTTAACATTCCCACGTCGCTGTTGCAGGACAGGAATGAGATTTCGATCGCCACTCAGCAACAGAATTCAGAGGAATGCACCGACCCAACTGACCCGATGCTGTGGACGGAGGTGCTGCCCGACTCGAAATTGCTGTTTGAGTTTGAACCGCAGGCAGTCGCCCTCGACTTTAACCGCTACCCTTATCCTTTTATTGATGATTTAGGACTCGATCGCGATCGCCTGGTTTACCTGCGTCCTAAAGAATTAAGTGAATCCTGGCTTACCTCTGCCGCTCGGTTTCAGGCTTCTGCTGGACGCTATGCCGACTTTCGCCCAGTTGACACGCGCATGGTGGCTGATTTGGATCAGGTGCAGGGGGGCGATCGCCTGATTCTCATCGGCACTCCCACCGAACAGCCTGTGCTCAAAAACCTATCGCTGCCCTTCCAATTTCAGGGCAACCAGCTTTTAGACGGCAACCGCAGCACCCTGCCGGGAGATGTAGGTGTGCTGATGATGACCACGCTGGAAGACAACGGCGTTCCAGCTTTAGTGGCTACAGGCAACGATGCTGCCGGGGTTGCCAAAGCCGTGCAGTTTCTTGTGCAGTCTGACGGACAGCCGCTAGGCTCAGGTCAGGCGCTAATCGTTACTAATATCGACGAAGTTTCATCTCCCCCTCCGCGTCAGTGGGATCGCTACCTGCCCACCGAAGACACCTTTACCCTTAGCAGTTTGCGCGGTACGGATGGCGAACCGTTCAAAGACACGACTGTGCATGGCTCTAATGCGCCACCGATTCGGTTTAACTTTTGGGCGTTGCCTGATGACCAGTTTATGCGCGGCAACACGATGACGCTGCGCTACAGCTACAGTCCTCAGGTCAATCCTCGCACTTCAGCGATCGAAGTTCGGATTGATGGCGTGACGGTCGGCGGCAAGCGACTCGCTTCAGAAGAAGGGGGGCGCGAATCGCTCAATGTGAATTTGCCAGAGAGCCTGATTCAGCCCAACTCTCAAATTGAGGTGCTATTCGTTCTGCGACCACGGGTCACAGAGGAATGTGGTCAAAGTCAGGATCAGCAGCTTTGGGGTACCGTTCATGGTGATACTAGCTTTGACCTGAATCGGCAGAATGCGGTGCAGTTGCCCGACCTGCGGCTGTTGCAAACGGGCTTTCCGCTCGCTGCACCTCAAGATCTCTCCAGCACGGCAGTCGTGCTGCCCGACGCACCCAACGATTACGAAGTGATGACGCTGCTGAAGCTGAGCGAACGCCTGGGACGAGTCAGCCGCGCTGACTCGGTAAAGCTAAACGTTTATCAGGCAAACAGCGTTCCAGCAGAGGTACGAGAACAAAAGAACTTGGTGGGAATTGGCATCCGCGATCGCTTCCCCATTCCCGAAGCCTTTGCGGCAAATTCTGGGGGGCTGAGGTTAGGTGAATTCTTTTCTCGTCAGCGCAACAACAACCAGTTGCAAACTTTATCTGATGAGGAAGGCGTAATCAAGTCCGTGATTTCTCCCTGGAATGCCGAGCGTATCTTATTGGCTCTCACCGCCCAGTCAAATCAAGGCTTGGATCGAGTTCAGGAAATGTTTGCTAACGATCCGCTGTTCTTCCAATTCCAGGGAGACACGGTGCTAGTGGCAGCTAATCAACCAAATCCTTCTCCCTACGATGCGACAGGCTATAACTTGGAGTTTCTTCAGCAGACCAACCAGCGGCGAATCGAGCAAACTAACCTGCTGGGTCGGGCTACTCGCTTCTTGCAAGACAACTGGTTTCTTCTGCCCACTGGCATCGTCGTGGCTGCGCTGATGCTGTACGGCATTTCTCAACTTTATATCAACCGCATTGCCAGTGGAGGTGCAAGATGACCAGTTCTTCTCATGAGCATCAGGGCAACCCGCGCCCGACCGGAATCTTGTGGTTGCTCAGCTGCTTACCAGATTGGCTTGGGGTTCTCTTTGGTGGGTTGGGTCGCTCTCTGCTGATGGTGCTGGTGTTTTTGGTGCTGGTGCTGTCGGTGCCACTGATTATTGCGCCACTCACGATCTGGCAACAAACCATCGTGGCGATCTTGCTGATGCTGATTGGCTGGTTTATGGTGCGGCTAGAGCAGCGGCAAACCCAGCAGCAGACGAGTGAATACTTACACTTATTTTTGGTCTGGCTGAGCATTGTCACCACCTTTCGCTATCTCTATTACCGCACCAGCTACACGCTGAATCTGGATAGCTGGGTGAATGGGACGCTGAGTATTCTGCTGTTTGGGGCAGAACTGTATGCGATCGCCACTCTCCTGCTCGCCTACTTTCAAACGCTCAAACTCAAAGACCGCCAGCCCGTAGACCTCTCTGCTTATCCTAAAGATCAGTGGTTTAGCGTTGATATCTACATTCCCACTTACAACGAGGATGTAGAAATTGTGCGAAAAACTGCCCTGGCAGCAATGGCGATCGACTATCCACCCGAAAAGAAGCGGGTGTATGTGCTAGATGACGGGCGCAAATTTCCTGAGCGGCGAGAACAGCTTCGTCAGATCTGCAACGAACTGGGCTGCATGATGCTGATACGTGACAACAACGATCACGCCAAAGCCGGAAACATCAACACGGCAATGCAGCACACGACGGGTGAACTAGTTCTGATCCTGGATTGCGATCACATTCCCACTCGTCAGTTTTTGCTGCACACTGTTGGCTTCTTTTATGACGCCAAAGTGGCGCTGGTGCAAACCCCTCACTGGTTTTATAATCCTGACCCGTTTGAGCGCAACCTGCTGACGCAGGGCAGAGTCCCAGTTAACAATGAGCTGTTCTACAAAGTCCTGCAAAAGGGAAATGACTTCTGGAATGCTGCCTTTTTCTGCGGTTCCGCAGCCGTTTTCCGCAAAGATTATGTGCAGGAAGTTGGCGGCATTGCCGTGGAGACCGTGACTGAAGACTGCCATACTTCCCTGCGATTGCACTCCAAAGGCTACAAGTCGGTTTACTACGACAAGATCATGGTGGCAGGTCTGGCTCCAGAGCGGTTTTCTGCTTACGTGGGGCAGCAGGTCCGCTGGGCGCGAGGCATGGCACAGATTTTGCGGCTAGAAAACCCGCTGTTTAACCCCAAACTCAAACTCAGTTTGGCGCAGCGATTGTGCTACTTCTCGGCGACTTCTCACTTCTTCTTCGGGTTTCCTCGGTTGATGTATGCGATCGCCCCCATCCTCTACCTGCTGCTGGGCGTTGACCTGATTCGCGGTTTAGGTACAGAAACACTAGCCTACGCCCTGCCGCATATCGTGTTGGCGATGAACGCCAACTACATCACCTACAAAACTGTACGCTTTTCCTTCTGGAACGAGATCTTTGAATATGCAATGGCATTTCAAGATGGTCTGGTTACCTTCATGGCGTTGCTCAACCCCAAGTTGGGCAAATTCAACGTGACCGCCAAAGGTACGATGGTCAACAAACGCAGCTTTGACTGGAGTTCTGCCCAGGTGCCTGTGATTGTTTCCATTCTGCTGCTGGTTTCCCTGATGACGGTGCCCTTCTGGTTAATCTTGCGACCCGAAAACCAGGAAGCTGTAATCATCAATGCCGCCTGGAGTGTGTTTAACCTGCTGCTGTTGATTGCCGCAATTCTCGTTGCCTTTGAGCAGCCTCAGTTGCGCCGCGCTCACCGTCTCGATCGCCAGCTTACAGCCATCATCTATAGTCAAGACCAGACCTGGACAGGTAAAACCCTGGATGCGAGTGAGACGGGTTGCCGCATTCTGCTAGAAAATTGGCCCAACCTGCCCGATCAGATTGAGCTAGAACTGGTGGGCGACTTTGGCGCACGAGCATTTCTAAACGGGCAAATCATTCGGGTAACGCCGCAAAATGATAATCAGATCATCGTAGCGGTAGACTTTGTTAATCCGACTCCAATCCAGTTTGACGCACTGGTGTTGGTTCTCTACTCGGACGTTAACCAGTGGTACTCCCAAGAACGCCAGAACTTGGACAACCCGTTGGGCTCGCTCAGGTTTTTGATCACGGGACTCTTCCGGGTATTCCAAGATCCCAAACCAGACCCCAGAGTGACGGTGCGAAAACAGGTGAGCGCAGCTGTGCAAATCTATTGGGAAGGGCAATTTCACCCTGCCACAGCAACCGAGATCAATACCCGCACGCTGCGTCTGGAGTTGACTGAAAAGACAATTCACAACCTGGATGAGATGAGGCACAACAAGCCAGCAATAGGACTGTTAGTCAGCCAATATTCCACTGACCCACTCCCTAAACGGCTGATTGCTCAAGTTGAGACGATTGAGTTGCCAGGACGGATGGTAGATACGCCTTACAGTGCAGCCTCTACAACTAGCCCCACGGTGATCGAGTTACGGTTTCCTAAGAATCTCGATCGCCAACAGGGAATCAAAATCAAACAGCTTCTCAAAACGCTGAGGTGAAACAGCGTTCTGTTTAGAACCTCATCCGCTCAAAACTTGATTTATGGAACAAAGAGGTTAGGGATATCCCTAACCTCTTTGTCTTATGAAACTCTGAAACCTAATAACACCCCGTAGGTTGGGTGAAGCAAAGCGCAACCCAACAGAATCCACATAAGCATTGAGCTTCACGTCATTCCACCTCATCTACATCAAAAGATGTGTCAGCCAATTAACCCTAACCGCCTCTTTGTGAAAGAGAAAGATCCAGGCTGGAAATAGAAGGGCTTCACGTCAACAGTTGAGTTATTGCCCTAGCACAGAAGGTTTAATTCAAAAAACACGACGAAATCTTTTTCCAGGGTGACAAAACTCTTCTCCAGCACGACAAAACCTCTTTTCGGTGCGACAGAACCTCTTTTGGGGATGACAGAACCTCTTTTTGGCACGACAGAACCCCTTTTTGGCACGACAGAACCCCTTTTCGTCATGATCAAGGTCTGATGTTGGATGCTCAAGCCAAAATTTGGGAACGATTGGAGGAAAGTCGCGGCTTTTTTCTAATTGTGGGACTCGTAATATGGCAAGTCTGAAGCTTTGGGTTCCGCTCTGCTCTACCCAACCTACCGTTCTAATATCCACAATTTGTGCAGGTTGGGTAGGTTGGGTGAAGTGCAGCGGAACCCAACTTTCTAGCTTAACGCGCTACTAACCGTTCTAATGTCCGCGAGTTGTGCAGATCAGGTTCCGCTGCTAACTGAGTTGTAAAAACGTGGATTAGACCATTTACAGTGATAAAGCTTGTTCTGAATACAGGTTTAATCCAGCGAGGTGCAGGGGTTATGGTTCGCGCAGTTAGCTCAAATAAGTACTACCGCAGAATGATGTGCTGGTTGCTTGAGGAAGATAAGCAAACTATAGAGGGCCCTTATCCCAAAGAGCAAACCCATCAGAAACATGTTTGGTGGCAGGTCATGTGCCTTACGGGAGTTGATTACTTCTCAACTCTAGGCTACCAACCTGGAATTGCGGCTTTAGCGGCAGGCGCTCTTTCCCCATTGGCAACCTTAATCCTGGTGCTGCTAACGCTGTTTGGAGCCTTACCTATCTATCGACGGATTGCGGCCAAAAGTCCTCATGGCGAGGGTTCAATTGCAATGCTAGAGCATCTGCTTCCCTGGTGGCAGGGTAAGTTTTTTGTGCTTTGCCTGCTGGGTTTTGTGGCAACTGATTTCATTATTACTATTACGCTTTCAGCAGCGGACGCTACAGCTCATATTATTGAGAATCCTCTAGCCCCACACTTTTTGCACGGGCAGGCGATCGCCATCACCCTCGTACTTATTACCCTACTGGGAGGCGTATTTCTCAGGGGATTTCAGGAGGCGATCGGTCTGGCGGTTTTTTTGGTGGGTGCTTACCTGCTTTTAAACCTGATCACCATTGGGGTTGGGGTGTCTCAAATTGTTCAACAACCTACGGTCATTGGGGATTGGCAACGAGCTTTGTTTGCCAGTCATAGCAATCCTTTAGCAATGTTAGGTGTGGCAGTTCTGCTTTTCCCAAAACTGGCACTGGGTTTGTCAGGGTTTGAAACGGGAGTCGTTGTAATGCCTCTAGTTAAGGGAAATAGCAGCGATAGGGAGGACTATCCAATTGGGCGCATTCGCAATACGCGGAAGTTGCTGACCACAGCAGCATTAATTATGAGTTTCTTCTTGCTGAGCAGTAGCTTGGTGACGACACTGCTAATTCCAGCAGCAGAGTTTGAACCGGGAGGCGATGCTAGCGGTCGCGCTCTGGCTTACATTGCTCACCGTTATTTGGGCAATGGCTTTGGCACGATCTATGATTTGAGTACGATCGCCATCTTGTGGTTTGCAGGTGCATCTGCAATGGCAGGATTGTTAAACATCGTGCCGCGCTACTTACCGCGCTATGGCATGGCACCGAACTGGACGCGAGTCACTCGCCCGCTCGTTCTGGTCTATACCATTATTGCCTTTGCTGTAACTATTCTCTTTAAAGCGAATGTAGAAGCCCAGGGAGGAGCTTATGCTACAGGCGTGTTGGTGTTAATGACTTCTGCGGCAGTCGCAGTTACGCTATCCTCTCGTCGCCACGGAACCCAACGAGCAAGATTCGCTTTTGGTGCCATCACTTTAGTATTTATCTACACCACTATTGTCAATATTATTGAAAGACCTGAAGGGATCAGAATTGCTGGCTTTTTCATTGGAGCGATCGTGCTGACCTCTCTGGTTTCGCGGGTATGGCGATCGACTGAGCTACGGGTAGAACAAGTTGAGATGGATGAAACGGCTCGTCGTTTTATCGCTGACGCAAGCCAACAGACAATACGGCTGATCGCGAATCGGTTTAATGTTGGAGATGTCGAAGAATACCACCAGAAAGAAAAGGAAGTCCGAGAGGATAATCATATTCCGTTAGAAGATCCTGTCCTCTTTCTAGAGGTTCAAATTGTTGATGCATCGGAGTTTGCCGATATTGTTCGAGTGAAAGGCACTACCGTCGGAAATTACCGCATTCTGAGGGCTGAAAGTGCTGCTGTGCCGAATGCGATCGCTGCCATCTTACTCTATACCCGTGACCAAACTGGCGAACTTCCTCATGCCTATTTTGGCTGGGTAGAGGGAAACCCCATTCAATACCTATTGCGCTTCATTCTGTTTGGGGAGGGTGACATTGCGGTTGTGACCCGCGAAGTGCTGCGTAAGGCGGAGAGAGATCCTGAGCTACGTCCCTCAATTCACGTTGGCGGGTAAAGCAGAATCTCTAGCTAAGAACCAATTAGAAACTCATTGACGACACTCCAGGCATTAGAGTAGGAAACTTTCTTCTTTGCTGTGATGTAATCAGCCAGGTAAACGGCATCTCGTGCAATTCCCGAAAATCTTCCTGACCCCCAAGTGTATAGCCAGGGAAGCCCCAGGAAGTATAAACCCCACACATCGGTTACACCTCGATCGTGTCCCGGATAGCCCTTTCCGTCAAATACCGGAATCTCTACCCAGCCAAAATCTGACTGATATCCAGTACTCCAGATCACCGTACCAATATCCGCTTGCTCACAGTCTAGAATTGCAGCTTCCTCTTCTGGCTCCCAAACTGGTTTGTAAGCGGGCTCTGTAGGCGCTTGAATGTGATTCTTTTGGATAAAGTTATCAATGGTTTTCTTGATACTCTCGGCAACCGCATCCGCTTGATCCAGGTTTTGCTTTAGATCAGAGTCAAATTTGAGCTTACTGTCGCTGATCTCTTTCAGTCTGCCATGAAGCTGCATTCCCTCAACGGCAAATTGACGCAAGTCAATCTCTCGCCCACCATCACGTCCGGTGACATAGTGATTGGCTTTGGCTCTCACTTTATCTTTTTGCGGATGTTCGCTGATAGACAGGTCATAGTAGCCCATCTGGTCGAGCCAATCTACCACATCCTTTCCTCGATATCGACGGGGCGATCGCGGCGCACTGCCCACACACAAATGTACCTTTTTCCCAGCAAGGTGTAGATCTTCTGCAATCTGGCAGCCCGACTGTCCTGTTCCCACAACTAACACTGCTTTGTCAAACAGAGATTGAGGATTCTTATATTCAGATGAATGCAACTGCACAATGTGTCGGGGAAACCGTTCAGCAATTCGCGGTATTTTGGGAGAATGATAGCTGCCGGACGCAATCACAACTTGATCGGCTGTAAATTCTCCAATCGAAGTTACTACCTCAAATTTTCCTTGAGTATCTTTTCTTACTTTTAATACCTCAACGCCTTCTTTCACGGGCGGATTAAATGATGCAGCATATTCCTCAATATATTGAACGATCTCATCCTTCTTCATGAAACCATTTAGATCTGCACCAGGATAAGAATATCCAGGTAGCTTGCACTGCCAATTAGGAGTCACTAAACAGAAAGAATCCCAGCGCTTTGAACGCCATGAGTAACCAATCTGATTCTTCTCAAAAACAATGTGATCGATGCCTCTCTCTTTCAGGCAATAGCTCATGGATAAACCTGCCTGACCACCTCCTACAATGATGACAGAGTAGTGATTGTTCATTGGCTTGCTTCTTACTGGTTTAGATAACACATTCAGAGTAGAGGTTGACAAACGAGGTGTTTTGTATCTCTAGCTACGGAAGTTTTAAGTCTAAACATAAGGTCAGGGAAGACAATTCTTTTGATCAAAGCTAGCCCTCTTCATCATTTCCCCCTGTCTAAACTGACAGGTTCTTCTAGCGTTGGGGTGTAGAACCAACCAGAGTAAACGCAGCCCAATCGCGGGGATTAGGATAGGTCTGCATTGCGCTGAGCATGGATTGTCGTAATGCTTGGGCATCATCGAACTGTTGTCGATAGCGGTAGAAATCAACCATCAGTTGCGATGTGGTATCATCGGGGACTTGCCACAGGGAAACCATGACGCTGGGGGCACCTGCGGCAATCAGCGATCGCGACAGTCCAACAACTCCATCTCCGGTAATCTTTCCTCTTCCTGTATCACAAGCACTTAGAACGACCAATTCTGCATTCAGCGACAGATCTAGAATTTCGCCAGCGGTGAGAAATCCGTCTTCGTCAGCGGTGGAGGGAGCAAGGGCGATCGCCCCCTGCAAAGGATGAGTTTCGTTGAACAATCCGTGAGTAGCAAAGTGAATGATTTGAGCATCTGATAAGCGTTGTCTGATTGCAGTTTCAGTTGCATCGGTGCCCGTGATTGCAGTGGTGTTTAGTAAGTGGGCGATCGCCTCAGCTTCAGCTTCAGCATAGGGCAAAGGGGCCAGGGAACCGGGCATGGGAGCAGGATTGCCAACCACAACGGCTGTTTGGGCTGCACTGGCAGGACGCTGTTGACTCAACTCTAGTACCTGAACGGCTGATGTCGTAAGCAAGGTGTGTTGTTCAATCAAATATTGTCCATCTGGGGCTTGTAGTGCGGCGAAGGGAACCAAAAACAGGTACTCTTGTGGCACAAAAATCACTCGTTCGTTGGGGTCGTTAGGCAACAAGTCAGCAATTGGCTCAATCAGAATTTGATGAAGCTGCTGTAAGCGACGATATTGAGAGCGACGAACCTGAGGACGCTGCGATTCGACGGGATACACTTCTGCCAGAGCAACGGGGGCAGGCAAGGTGATTTCAGGATGGCTGAGGGTGACGGTACCTGCATCTAAGTCAACTGCTGTAACTTGATAAGGTTGCCAACTAGACGGTTCGCCCAACCGTCGCACCAAGTCTCCGGGGGTGAGCGCAGCATTGTCTCCTGTTCTAGATTCATGGGTGCTGGAATCACGGGCGACTCCTTCACCTCGAATGCCTTGTCGGGCCACGTTTGCCAATTCTGCGAGAGAAGCATTGGATAAACTGGGTAGCGATCGCAAATCAACCCGTCGAAACGTCACCTCTCCCGTTGGCGCAATTACCCAGATGAATAACTCCGACTCCTGGGGTTCGTTCAGGGATTGCTCAGATGCGCCATGAGGGGTATCTACTGCCTGTTCTCGGATAATGCTGTATTCGACTAGCGTGGCGTTTTGGTCGATTGCGGTTTGACGCAACTGGCTTAAGTTAGGAGGTTCTACAGCGAATTGCTCCTGATCAACACCTGCTGCATCTCTAGCAATGAGTTCCACAAATGCCCTTGCCCGTCCTCGTTCTGAGACTTCCAGGGCGATCGCAGCTTTATCCTGATCGGCTAACACTTCCTGGAGGTTGCGGTAGGTTGCTGATTGCGTCTCAAAGATTGACACTTTCAATGCATCATTGTTGCCTAACCCTGCCCGCAACGACTCCCACACTTCTATCCCTGCAAATAGGGCTTGTTCTGCTTCAGGTAAGCGATCGAGATTAAACAAAGCATCCCCCAAGTTAGTCAGGGCAATACCTTCTCCCAGTCGTGCTCTCAGTTCGCGCATGATGATTAGGCTTTGTTCATGGTGAGTGACTGCCTGGATGTAGTCGTGGCGATAGGAGTGAGTCGTTCCCAAATTCAATAAGGCTTGGGCTTCCTGCAAGCGATTGGTTAATTCTCGCGCTAAAGCAATGCTCTGTTGGTGGTAGGTAATGGCCCGATCAAATTCCCTTGTGCCGGTGTAAGCATTGCCCAAATTTCCTAATGTTTGCATCTCACCATAGCGATCGCCAACCGACTGAGAGAGGGTTAAACTCGCGTTCTGATACTCGATCGCCTGTTCATAGTCCTTTTGCATGAGGTAAGCATTTCCCAGGTTTCGCAAAGTGAGCGATCGCCATTGGGGTGCAACTGTAACCGAGATTTTTTCCAGTCCTTGCGTGTAGTAATCAATCGCAGTTGGGTAGTCCCCTAATGCTCCATAAGCTGCACCAATACCAGATAGGGCAATGCCAACTTGAGTTTGATCGCCTGCCTCCTGAGCAAGCTGTAACTGCTGTTGGTGGTAGTCAATTGCCTGCTGATAATTGCCAATCACAAAGTGAGAAATGGCTAGATTGTTCAGCGAGTAGGCTTGCCACTCAAAGTTCTCAGCAGCTTGGGCGATCGCTAAATTTTGCTCGTAGCAGTCAATCAAGAGTTCGTACAGTCCTTCTGTGCGATCGGCTGCACCCGTTGCTTGGATTCGTTCTGCTTGCGATTGACAATTCTGCATCCGTTGCTCAATTGAGCGATCGGATGATGTAACAACTTGATCAGGACTTTGATTAGAGTTTGGATTAGACAATGAGCTAATCGAATCTCCATTAGCAGATAGTGTAGATGTGGACGGCTCCCCACCAGTAGGAGCAACAGCAATAGACTCATCTACTGATGGCTCAAAGTCGGGTGAAAGATCAGGATTAGATGTATCAAGATCAACTGATTCTTCAGGATTAGCCAGATTCGGAGTGTTAGGTATTCTAGGTTCAATCGGCTGTGCAGGATTGGTTGGATCTGGTCCACCTGACGTTACAAAGGAAGGAGGAGGAACTTCAGAGGTAAAGTTATTTGATATCCCTGAATGTACTCCTGCGCTACTGCCACTTCCTGAAGTTCCATTCAAGAGGATGCCTTGCAAGAATGATCTGGGTGGTAGAAAGAGGAGTGGCGGCTCAGGCAGAACCACATCCAGAATGATGAGTGGCGTTAGCTGTGGGGATTGCGCTAAGGGTTCGCCCACTAACCGATCTGTAGCAACCTGTAAGTTGAGCGGAAGTTGTTCTAGTGGGAATGCGTCTGGAGGAGCAGGCAGATCGGTTCTAGGGGAAGATGGTTCAACGATTGGAGGAAGATGAACTGACTCAACCACATTGAAGTTAACGACTACTGGCGTTGAGAAAGAAAGGCGATCGCTTGCCCTCACACTAAACGCATCTAAGTCTCCCAAGGTTTCAGCAGGCGGGGTGTAAACTAAAACGTCATTGGAGCTAACGGTATCTCCTGGACGCAGCACAACTCCATTGCGAGTGAGTCTGCCGGAGGCGATTGCCACAATCTGTATTGCTGTATTGTCTGCATTCGCGTCACTCGCAATCAGATTTAGCTCTGCCAATGTAAATGAAATAGGCTGACCAAGTTCAATCTGAGGAATTTGCGATGCCTGCGGGAGTGTAGGAGCCGTGTTTGCAAAGGTGACAGAAACTTCGTTTCTTGCTCCGCGAGTTTCTGTTCCGACGGTTGCAAAGGTTTCATTGGTGAGGGTTACTTCACCTGTATTGATTGCTCCGGCTGTACCATTTTCGCTAGCATCACCGACAATAAACGGAACATTATTAGGTCCTCCGTCATGTTGAACGGTGACGCTGCCCCCATCGGCTATGTTGGTGACGCGTCCCTCAGTGATTGTGCCTTGAGTGTTGATAGTGGTTCCAGTACCCGTTCCACGTACCGTTCCGTTGGCGAAAATTTCTACATTTCCGCCTATTCCAGTTGCACGAAACCTTGAGTTTGCTTGTGCAGTGGTGTCAATTCGAGTGAATCTAATGTTACTGCCATTCACACTGCTCTCTAACCAAATATCCCCACCTATTGCAGTGGCAACTGTAACCGACCCGCTGACCTGAGCAAGAGCAGATGTGTCAAAGGCTCCTACGGTGATACCAGCGTTTGCGAGTAGCCGGATCTCTCCTGCTGTCGCAGTGGCATTGCTGGTATCGAGTAAAGCGGTAGCTTCAGCAGAGGTATCAATCGTTCCTGCGGCAATCGCATTCGTAGATTGAAGTAACACATCACCACTCTCTGCGACCACGTTGCCTAGATTCACAGAAACATCTGTTGCGGTGCTGATTCGACTTGCGATAATATCTCCTGTCTCCACTGTTCTTCCCGTCGTCAGTTGCACAGAGCCGTCAGGATTAGCGATTAAATCGGTTGCGTGATCGATTTCGCCTCCGGTTAAGAGTTCTGGAAGTGATGCAGGGGTAAAAGGTAGCGCGTTTGGGCGATCGCTTCCCAAAGGTTGTACATCCAGGCTCAGGAGCGAACCTTCCTGGCTGATTCGTACTAAATTTTCCCCTGGGACGGTAGCGATCGTGACTCCTCTCGGTTCGATAGCGGCCGTGTCTCCTCCCGGAGCGGTCAATGTTCCGGTGCTAATGACTGTGCCGCCAATGAGTGACAGTGAGTTACCAGCAAGGACGCTTAAATTGCCTGAATTGACGATCGCCCCCGGTTCACTGGTGGTGAAGGCAAACCGCTCTGGTTCTCCAATTAAGCTGGCAAAATTGTTTTCTCCGGTAGCGCTAAACCAACCTTCATCAAAGCCAATGCCGTTGGCAGTCGTAGCAGTAAAAGAACCTGCTAGATTCAAGCTAGCATCCGCTCCGAAGAGGATTCCGGCTGGATTAATCAAATACAAATTTGAGTTACCCTCAGACACTCGAATTATGCCATTAATCACAGAAGGATCGCCTCCTGTGACTCGTCCTAGGATATTCTCGATGCCTACTTCAGAGATAAAATTGGCAGTTTGATCGGCATCCAGCCCAAATGCTTCAAAGCTGTGAAACAGGTTATTACCCGATCGCCGACCGTCTTGAATATTAAACTGATCACCCACTTGACCCACCGTTGTCCCCACTCCATCCCCTGCCGGACGCACATTTTGCGCGACGAGCCATTCGGAAGGTGCGATCGCACCATTCGCAGAATTTGAGAACTCCACCGCAAAGGATTCTGGTGAATGGGTGATCGATTCAGTCGAACTCACCGAACCTACAGCAGTAGTGAGGCTAGAGGAATCGATTGTTTCTGAAGCCGGCAGAATAGGAGGTACAGGAATTTCGGGGGAAAGGGCGATCGCTAGCATAGTGAGGTTAACCTCTCAACTAGATGGGGCAAATTGAGAATTAGAAATCAGAAGTGACGTTGTGAACTGCAAACATTAAGAACAACACTCAGTCAGTGGAACGGGCAATAAATCTTCCAGACCGACTACGGGATGCTGCAACAGGCTTTCCCAATCCGACTCAAGGGCTTCATCAGTGGGGTTGAGCCGTCGCAGTTGGTTTAACTGATCCAGTGCGTCATACCAAAAGCCATGAGCCGCAAGCAAAGAGACCTGCTCTTTGGGAGAAGCAGTTTGTAACTGTTGAGTGAGTTGAACGGTGGGCGATCGCCTCACGATCACACCCGTCACCTGAAAATGGGACTGGGTTTCAGCATCACATACA
Source organism: Oculatella sp. FACHB-28 (assembly GCF_014696015.1). NCBI lineage: Bacteria > Bacillati > Cyanobacteriota > Cyanophyceae > Oculatellales > Oculatellaceae > Oculatella > Oculatella sp. FACHB-28. Next base: position 209,616 of record NZ_JACJPJ010000043.1, read on the forward strand.
AAAGTAAACTGCCAGCGATAAAGGCGATCGGGTTCCAACGCGGGGGCCTCTTCGGGTAACGAGAATTGCCCAATTCCCGCTGCTGCGGTCTGAAATGTAGTGCGATAAACCGCCTCCTGGTGTCCCTCATCAGACAGCGTCAGTTCTACCGCACTTGCTGCGTAGGGTAAATAAAGCCAGAAAGTCGGATGAGGGGCGAGCGTTTCCCCCCAGTTGGTGGAAGGAGCAAGTGCAGTAAAGGGAATTTCAGAAGTGGGGCAAGCCGGACGACTCCCTGCATCCTGAGTTTCTCCGGGCGCACCCCGATTGGGTGGATTGTAAGTAACGTTTTTGGGTTGAGCGAAGTGAGTTCCTGCATTTAACGCGGGAGAGATTAGCGCAACCAGTATTCCTGTTGTGATCAGTTGCGTGGTAAAGCTTATCCAATTGAGATGCATGATTCCTCCTGATGGGGCGGAGTGGAAGTTCAATTCAGTCGGGGTTCGGTCGGGTAGATTGGGCAATGTAACGTCTACCCAGCAGCAGTGGTGCAGTGCTGCTTATTAGCGCCAGTCCAGCGGGCACCAACGGCAACCACCAGCCTGCAATCAATGCAACCCATGCGATGCCGTAGAGCATAGCTACCGCTGTACTCAGGGCAATTCCTAATATTATTTCGTTGCGACGAATTTTCCAGGCCAGCCCAGCGCCGATCGCTGACCACAGAGCAATCCAGGCGCGATCGCCCCACTCTGGTAGCGGGTTAAGAATTCTCCGTCCATCCAATGCGGCTGCCAGCAAATGATTCACCATTTGTGCCTGGATGTGAACGCCTGCAATAGGTTTCGCTGCCCAGGTGCCGCTATCAGGAGTAAAAAAATAATCTGTAGGATTCGTTACAGGAGCAGTCATGCCAATCAGAACGGCGCGATCGCTCAAATTCGGTAATGGAGCATTGTTCAGCAGTTGGGATAAACTTAGGCGATCGGCAAATTGCTCCAATTCTGCATAATTAAGCAATACCTGAAATCCCCAGCGATCGATTCCGTGATAAACTCCCCCTTTCGTTTCCAGGGGGGTAAATCGGGCATTCCCTAACTGCATCTGGTGATTATCTAACGTTTGAGGCTTAATGCCGTCCTGATCCAGATAGTGAAGTGCAACTATCGTGTTGAGCGAAAAGCGTGTAGCACACGGGTCAGCCGGGTCAGGCTGCATAAACATTAGCTGTCGTCGCAACACTCTGTCGGGATCAGGCACCACATTACTGAAGCCCAGTTGCGTTTCTGGTAAGTCGGGTGGAGGACTGATGCCCGGTCGGTCAGGATTGTCGCTACGCCGAACACTGCACAGAGACACTACATTTGGCTGCTGTAACGTTTGATGTAGGGATGTAATCGCTTGACTGCGAAAAATATCCAATCCAATCACACGGGGTTTTTGGGACTGTAGCCGGGCGATCGCCTCACTCAACACTTCATCTGGCAAGGGATAGCCGTAGGTATTTACATCGGATTCCGTTGCCTCAATGATCAGGAGACGTTTGGGTAAAGTTTCTGTTGGGCGCGATCGCATCAACTGGTCAAAAGCAGCCAATTCCCAGCGCTGCAATAATCCTAGCGATCGCACTCCCATCATTCCTGCTGCGACTACCACACTAGTGACAAGAGCCATCCAGAGCGGCAGTTGACGGGCGATCGGTTGGGGAAATGTAGTGGATGAGGGAGACTGTGATGGTGATTGAGGTGTTGCTGGTTGGAGGCATGAATCGCGTAGGGGCGTTTCGCGAAACGCCCCTACAGGGGGGCTAGATACCTGTGAATCATCCTTGTGTCTAACAACGCCTGGGGATTCTAACGTAGAATTGTGCCGCAAGGCTTGCCAATCCAGAGGAGGTTCTGCGGAAATGTGATAGAGGCAGGGCAGCCAACTGGCACAAGGAAACTCTCGCTCTAACCCCTGTAACCGTTCTCGCGCCTGCCGCACCGCAAGATAAAGGGAATCCCCCTGAGAGAAGGCTCTGAGAAACTGTGTGAGAAATGCTTGAGCAATCCGGTCGGGCACAGGTTCTCGCATTAGAATCAGTTGCGGCAGGCGCAGTGGCTCTAGCTCGTGAGCTAACCCCATGCCATCACACGAGTTGAAGATAGCAAGCTGAAGTCCCTGAGCGATCGCCCGTCGCAATCCATATTTCAGCTCTGCCAATGTCAAACTGTCATGAGGATTGATCGCAATACAGCCCTGTTCTGCTTGCGTGTGGCTATGTCCAGCAAAGAATAGGATATGCCAGGGTTGATCCCAGAGGTGGTCGTTGATCAGGGAACGGAGTGGTTCCACCAAAAAGGTTACTTCTGCATCAGGTAAAGCTTGCAGTAAATGGCGATCGACTTCTACGTCAATACCGTTGCTATCTCCTAGAATCGCCAGAATTCTAACTATAGGAGGCTTTGAAGGGGATGTGCAGGGTTGCGCTATTCGCTCTAGCGTGGGTGCGCCTAACGTCACCTCAGCCTGAGGATAGCGCTCTATCAAATCCCACAAATGCCAGGGCAGATGAGGAATGTGAGGGTCAGCACTGCGAATCACAATCCGAACTGAGTCATCCCGATTTAAAGATTCCCGCAGTCGCAGATCCAATACTCGAAATGAGTCGGCAGTGAGCCACTGTTGCAGGCGATCGCCCAGTTCTACACCTGCCTGCCGACAGGCTTCTACCAAATGAATTGAGCCTTGATAAACAATCGCTTTTGGTTTGATTCGGGTAGCTCCTTCCAGGCTGTGATAGTGCTGCTGCCAGCGGTGTAACTGTTGCACCAGTTCTGGGCTTGGGGGAAGGGCGCCACTCAGTTCCAAGTCAGGGAGATCGCCATCGGTGCCGATCTCCAAAGTCACCCGAAATCCCTGACGTTGAAAATCGCCATCGAATTTAAAGGTGACTAATTTGGCGATCGGAGCCATAGCGTTTCCAGTTAATAATTATCCAAGTAGGTTGGGTGAAGCAACGCGAAACCCAACGCCTTCTCAGCGTGGTAGTACACACATTACACCCATCTACTAACAATAAAAGTCTCTGTAATCGAGCAATCATCTAACACAAGCTGCACCTCAAACTGTTCACCCGCTTCAGCCGTGAACTGAAGCTGCATCGCTTCTGTACTTCTTGCTTGAGCGTACATCACTTCGGCTCCTGCTTCATCCAACACCAACAGTTTCAGCGCTGGTGGCAGGTGGGGATGTTCTGCCGCTTTTACCTGCACCCAAATTTCTATCTCCTGATCTGATACGGGCAGCAGCCCCACCAAGAGCGAAACGGGAATTGTGCTGGACTCGGTTTTCAGGGTTAACACTTTTCCCCGTCGAATGATGGGTGTATTAGATTCCCCCGCATAAACAGATAGAGCGCCCCGAAAATCAAAGGCAGGCTGAGCCGGATTGAGAATGGGGTCAAAAAACTCACCAATCGCTTGCCAACTGGCATCTGCTACATTTCGCAACCATTCACCTAAATTTACAGGTGCAGAAGCCGTTTGCTGAAGCTGGCGCAAATGGGTCAACAGTTCGGTGAGCGATCGCAACTCGCTCAGGGCAACCCGTTCCGCTGTTGTCGTCGGAACAAAGCCAAGGATCGAGGCTTTTCGTAATGATTCATCAAGCTGCACCGCCACATAACCAATGCGATCGCTCCACACATCCGGTGGAATTCGTATCTCGGTTTCATTGGGCAACACTGGACGACACTCTAATGTGCCACAGGTTTGCACCTTTAAACTTGCACTGTCCATTAGCCAGTGGTCATTAAAATTAGAGGAATCCGTTTGAAATTCCAAACATTCCAAATAGAAACTCACTGCGTAAACAGCCAGTGCATTCAAGTAAACCTGCTTTGCTTTGGGCGAAGCGGTGTGCTGCTGTCGCAACCGCTCCGCCTGTCGATGTGCCGCCAGTGCTAACGTAACCGTGAAAGGTGGTTCGAGATGAATCATAGGTTCCCCCGGAAAGAATAGCGATTAACTGAACAGATGCTCCTGGAATTTGGGGGCAAATTTTTGACAACACCGTTGAAAGAAACTGCTCAAAGTGGGAATTTTGATACCCAGACGCACGGAAATGTCTTCCCAGCTTTTATCATCAAACCGATCGAGGGCAATATTACGAAAGTTAGCATCGGGGCGATCGCGAATGTGAGTTTGTTGAAACACCTGCTCAGCATCCTGCTCAATGTAGTCTCGCAACAGTTGAACAGGTGAATCGGACTCCTCAGGTTGGGCGAGATGTTCCAAGTCGTTCAGGTTGGGTAATTCAGTGGTTTCGCGATCGCTAAACTCGTGGCGACAATCAATCATCACCCGCTCTAACCGAAAGTTAACCCAGTTCATAAACTTCTTATCTCCCCGCTCCGGGTCGTAGTTGTCGATCGCGCAGCAGATATACGTCAACGTGCGGTTCACCGCCTCGTCATACAGCAATTCGTAGAAAGATGGCGTAAAAGTGGTGCGGTGGGGACGAGCCAAACGCCCTGAAAGCTTAATAGCAGTAACCAACTGCGTGAGTGCATGTTGCCGTTCAGCCGTTTGGCGAGGATGACGCTGTGCCTCCATTGCTAATTGTTTTAGCTGGACATCATCTAACACCTGTTTTAATGCAGCCGTTTGTAGGGCGATCGCCCAATCTCGCGCAGATTCTCGTGCAGAATTGTAATGACTTAACGCCTCCACAATTACATCTAATAAGTGGTTACGAGTATGCTCAAAAAACTTCTGATAAACCTCGGATAGCGGTTGTCCGGGTAGCGCTCGACCGACAGGACGCGATCGCAAAATTTCATCCACCAATGTCAATATCGGTAGCTGCACAGGCGATTGCTCACCCTTACTCACCAGCAGTTGGGCTTCCTGCACCAGTTGTGTAAGTCGGTCATCCATAATGGAAACCCTGCTAAAACTGTCTTGCTCAGACTGTCTCGCTCAGCGTTCAATCCTATTTCACCAATATTATGAAACGCTGTTTCGTTTGACGAGTCAAAGCTATTTACCTTTACTCCATACTAATTGCTTCAGATTATGCCATTTGTTTCAAAACTTAAAATTTGATTCCTTTGCATAATTTTGCCACCGTTTCCCGGAGTGATAGTCGAACAGAAAATTTACTGTTCCTGCAATCATCACTTTGGAGAAACTATCATGGCAGTCATTATTGGAACCGCAAATGCAGACGTTCGCATCGGTACACTTAACGACGATGCAATCTATGGTTTTGGAGGAAACGATCGCTTATCAGGGTTGAGAGGCAATGACGTAATCTATGGCGATCGCAGTCCTAGAGGTGTAAATGTCGGTGTTCCCGGAAACGACACCATTTTTGGCGGTGACGGAAACGACACTATTTTTGGCGAGCAAGGCAATGATCTGCTCTTTGGCGGCAATGGCAACGATCGAATGTTTGGCGGAAACGGCAACGACCGCATGTATGGCGATCGCGGCAACGATTACTTAGACGGTGGTAATGGTAACGACAGAATGTTCGGTGGGTTGGGCAACGATACCCTCAATGGTGGATTAGGCGCAGACACCATGTTAGGTGGACTGGGCAATGACAACTATTATGTGACCGCTGGCGATCGCGTCATCGAAGGGGCTAACCAGGGAACTGATACGATTCGATCTGCTATCAACACCACTTTGCCGGATAACGTAGAAAACCTGATTCTGACAGGAGCCGCTCCAATCTTTGGCTTTGGCAATGTGTTGAATAACGTGATTACGGGCAATAACGCCAACAATATTCTCTCTGGAATGGACGGAAATGATCGGCTATCAGGAAATGGGGGTAACGATAATCTGATTGGCGGTAGAGGTCGCGATCGCTTAAACGGAGGTGGGGGTAACGATCTCTTAACCGGAGTCCGAACCTCTCCGCTCATAGGTGGCAATCCTGGTGCAGGTGAAATCGATATCCTCACAGGCGGTGGTGGCAATGATAGGTTCAGCTTAGGTAATACCTTCAACGTCTATTACGCGACGGGAGGCGGCACAGATTTTGCTGTCATCACCGACTTGTCGGCGGGAGACAACATCGTGCTGAATGGTACAGCATCAGATTATGTCGTACAAAACCAGTTCATCTTCCTCCCAGAATTGGGTGGGAACGTACAAGGGACAGGAATTCGCCGCGTCAATGGCAACTCTTCGGATCTAGTTGGGTTTGTGCAGAATGCCGTAGGACTGAACTTGAATAGCTCAGTGTTTGACTTTGTTTCCCCTCAAATTGCTCCAATTGGGTAGGGCGATCGCAGTTCCTATTATCGAATTTCCTCATCCCCAGAGCCTCTAATATCAAATTCGTCTCTGAGGTGGCGGTATCGGTAGATACTGTGCATGTAGGTTGAAGTCAAGCAGGTTGAGGAGTTATGTCAGTTTGGGGTCAAAGGGCTTCTGCGAATGCAAGACCCCGAAGACCCAACGAATGACCTTGTGC
>NZ_JACJPJ010000044.1:0-6109 GCF_014696015.1 Oculatella sp. FACHB-28
ACCCGATTCGAGGACACTTTCACCCGAAGCAACATGAACTGAGTGCAAAACGATACCGAGAACAGCTACGCCAACGCTTTGAAGATTGGCGAGAAATCACTTGCTTGACAGTTGCTGTGTAACATTGAGCAACGCTGCAGGGTTCAAGGATTATCGTGCTTAATTTTGAACATAAGCGGTTAAGTTGACGATACCGTCTAAACCACTAGAGCATATCAACCTGGGCGATCGAGAAAAATGTAAAGAGTGATGTGATGAACCCATAAGCTTATTCATTGCTGAATCACTGTACTTCTTGAGGCGACAATAGCCAATAAGTCACTATTTGTCCCCAGCCTTTTACCTTAATCACCCCCCGCTTTTGAAATCTATAGGCTCCTTTGAGTCGTTCATAGGTCGTGGAGGAAACCTGGATTTTGCCCCCCTTTCCGTGAGATTCCATGCGGCTGGCGACGTTCACCGTATCGCCCCAGAGGTCGTAGGTAAATTTTTTCGTGCCGATTACCCCAGCTACCACTGGTCCTGTGTGGATACCAATCCGAATTGCAATGCCTTGTTTATGAATTAAGTCAGGCAATTGTACAGATGGTGAGTTCATGAGTTGCCAAATTACCTTTTGCATATCCAGCGCCATTTGTGCAATCGCTTGCGCATGATCAGGGCGCGGCTCTGGTAACCCACCGACTACTAAATAGGCATCCCCAATCGTTTTAATTTTTTCCAATCTGTGGCAATCGCACAATGTATCAAATTGCGAAAAGATGTGGTTAAGCAACTCCACTAATTGCTGCGGTGGAGTATGACTTGCAACTTGGGTAAACCCGACAATATCTGCAAAGAGTACGGTTACCTCATCGAAGCCATCAGCGATTGCCTGCTCCTGCTGCTTCAACCGCTCTGCCACCGATTCTGGCAAAATGTTGAGTAGTAATCGCTCAGAAATTGCCTTTTCCTTTGCAAGTTCCTGAGTTCGCTCCACGACTTTCTGTTCTAGGGTGGCATACAAGCGGGCATTTTCTAGAGAGATTGCTGCCTGCGCCGACAGAACTTTGAGCACTTCCAGGCGATCGTGGGTGAAAGCGCCAGCAATCAAGTGATTCTCTAAATACAAAATGCCAGACAGGTTTCCCTGATGGATCAGTGGCATACACAGCACTGATTGAGGCTGATAGTGCTGAATGTAAGGGTCTTGTCTAAAATCTTCCTCAGTTGCTCGATGAAGCACTACACTTTTTCGCGTGCGAATCACGTAGTTGATGATGCTAATGGGAATCTGTTCCGCCAACGGCAGGGAGGACACCACGCTGGATTCACTATCTACTTGGCTGGTAGCTTCGATACAAAACCTACCATCAGACTCCAGCACCAAATGACCTCGTTGAGCACCTGCATTTTCTACCAACACACTCATTAATCGTGCCAAAAGTTTTTCTAACACAATTTCGCTGGCGATCGCCTGAGACGCCTTTAGCAGCGTACTCAAATCGAATGATCCATTAGATGAGCGATCAGTTGTGGTCATACTTCTGGAACGCCGCACTACGTCAGGCTGGCGGTGCATATTCTCAGAAAACGGTTCTGCCTCACGCTCTAGCGTTTCTGCCTTACGTTTTGCGCCCCACGCTTCATAGGTGTAGCAAGCTTTTTGCCAGTAGCTGTAGGCAAAATTCGGCTTCTTACGAGCCAGCCAAAATTCGGCGGATCGTTCATAAGCGATCGCTTCATCTTGGAGAAAGCCTTGAGTTGCAGCGGCAGCGATCGCTCGGTCATAGCGATCGAGTGTTTCTTCTAACGAACAGCCTCGCAGTTGCCCGAGTTCTGCATCCAGCAACCAAACCTTATGCTGAAAGTTTTCAGGACAATTGTTTGCCCACTGTTCAAGCTTGGCATAGTGTTCAGCAATCTGTTGCTGATAAACTGTGCGTTGTTCATACGATGCTCTTAAGCTCAATCGCAGTAGGATCAATGCAGCATAAAAATGAAGATCCGCAGTTGAAATCACACCCAAAATATAGTTTTGCAACTCCAATGCCTTCTCGATACAAATCCAAGCTGCATCATCTTGATGGTGAAGATACAAAATAAATGCTTTTGCAATGAAATAACGACACAATGCACTTAAGCTTTTGTGATCAGCACAAGCTTGAAGATAATCAGCTTCCTTGAGCGTCTCTTGATCAAAGTTTAACGAGTTGGTAGTCTGTCCGGCGAGATTTGCAAAGATAAGCTGGTAGCCGAGCAAAACATCGATCGCCCACTGGTTCTTTACACTCCGGCAAAACGCCAAAGACTCAGTAACCAAGTCGTCTAATTCCTTTAACGGTTTTCCTTGAAACATTAAATTAGAAATGCGATAGCTGAGAGAATAGCCCACATATTGAAATTCTCCTGATTCAAGACCGGAACGTACTCCATCTTGATTGATTGCATCTGCCAAACAGACAGGCTGAACCCAGGAATGAACAAAATTACTGAGGATGAAGCATACTCGCGATCGCTGAGTTGAGTTTTGATATTTCTCACTTAATTGCAATGAAACTAAGCAAGATTCATAACCCATTGCGTAATCACCTAGAACTGATCCCAGTAGAGTTCCATAGTTGGAATAGCCGTAACAGGATTCTGGAACATTGCCATATTTCAAAAATAGGGAAACAGAAACCACCACCACAACCTGCCAAATAATTTGCCTATAGCGATAGGCCGCTGATCCCATATTGGAGAGCACCTTCACTGCCAATTGTTTCTCAGCTTGGGTAATGTCGGGTTGGTGAAGCAGAATAGAAAAGGGGCGATCGCCTAAACGCGCTTTAAATTGCTGATATTGCTGTTCAAAAGCTTGTTCGAATTGGTTAGCTGGAAACTCAATGCCTAATAACTTAAGTGCCTCTCGTCCATATTCTAAAGCCCTAGCGTAATCTGTTTGAAGAGTAGATTGAACCACCAACAGATTATAAGCCTCGGCTTGAGGCAGTACCGAATGAGCATAGCTCAAAATTGTATCTAGAATTTGTTTGGAAGACTCAAGATTACCAATTAAATATTCAACTTCTGCTTGCTCCTGATGAAGAGCTAACGTCAGATGATACTGATTTTGCCAGGCATCTGTAGGAAGGCATTCTAACCCAATCGATAAATAGCTATGGGCAGCTTGATAAGCAGTTGATTCTTTTGCTTTGCGGACTGCTCTTAAATTGAGCTCAATCAAATCAAGTTGCTCGGTGTAAGTAGCAAGGTACGATCGCCCAATATTGAGATGATCAACGATACTAAAAAGTTCTTCATCCTCATTCGCAGACTGCAATTTATTTCGTAAAAGCTGCCCAATTTGAAGGTGAAGTTTTTGCTTTTGCTGCTCTGGAATGAGTGCATAGGCTGCTTGCTGAACTCGGTCATGAAGGAAGCGATAGTTTTGAATCAAAAACTGCTCATCCGGCTCAGAAATTGTGAGAATTAAGCCTGCTTGAATGGCAGGAAAAAGAACAGTAAAAATCTCTTCTGGGGGTTGTTGTCCAATAATGGAAAGAGTCGCCAGATTAAAATTAGCACCGACACAAGCTGCCAAACAAAGTACTTGTTGTGTCTGAGGAGAAAGCTTTTGTAGCTTTCCCATCATCAAATCCACTACATTATCGGTAATATTCTGGGCTTGAATTTGCTCAACATCCCAAGTCCAAATTCGCTGCTTCAAGTCAAAACGAAGCAAATTCTCGGCTGTAAGTGTCTTCAAAAACTCGCTAGCAAAGAAGGGATTTCCATTTGTTTTGCAATGAATTAATTCTGCTAAAGTGAACGTGCTTTGCAAATCTGTATGGAGACTATCTGCCAACATTTGATTGAGATGATCGACGGTCAACGGATGAAGATCAATAGAAGTCAAAGGCACTTCCAGTGATTTCAGTTCTTCTAAAGTCATCGCAAGCGGATGGGTGTCACTAACCTCATTGCTGCGATAGGCTCCAATCAGAAGCAGCGATCGCATTTCTCGATCGGTGAGCATGAGGTGAATGAGTTGCAAACTTCCTACATCTGCCCATTGCAGATCATCAAGAAAAATAACCAGTGGATGGGCTGGATCGCTAAAGGTGCAAACTAGTTTCTGAAAGATGAGTTTGAAGCGATTTTGAGTTTCAGTCGGTTCAAGCGATGGCACAGAAGGTTGTCGTCCAATTACTAATTCAATATCTGGGATGACATCAACAATGACCTGACCACTATTACCCAATGCAGCCAATAATTTAGCTTGCCATTGCTGCAAAGACTCCTGGCTTTCTGTAAGAAGTTGCTTGACTAAATCGCTAAAGGCAGCAACGATCGCACTGTAGGGAGTTGTTCTTTGAAGTTGGTTAAATTTTCCGGTAACAAAGTAGCCTCGCTTCTCAGTGATGGGTTTATAAATCTCCCGCACTAGCGCAGATTTTCCGAGTCCAGAGTATCCCGTCACTAAGATCATCTCCGGTGAAGCAGGCTGCTTCGTTTGACCCCCTTGGAGCGTTGCTATTCGATCAAAAGCGGTTAACAACGTCTCTAATTCTTGCTGCCGTCCATAAAGTTTCTGGGGAATGTTGAGCCGGGTGACGTAATCCTCACGTCCTAACGGAAAAGGCGCGATCGCGCCCTGTGCATTCCATTTTTCCAAGCAATATTCCAGATCGAATTGAATGCCTAGTGCACTCTGATAACGGTCTTCAGGGTTCTTCCGAAGCAGTTTCAAGATGATATTGGAAACCACTTCAGGAATTGCAGGATTAACTTCGCTTGGAGAAAGCGGTTGCTTTGCTAGATGAGAATGAACGAGTTCTAAGGCATCATCAGAATGGAACGGCACGTGTTGCGTTAACAACTCATAAAACGTTACTCCAAGCGAGTAAAAATCAGTTCGATAATCTAAAAACCGATTCATTCGTCCAGTTTGTTCTGGAGAAATATAGGCTAGGGTTCCTTCCAAAACATCTGGATGTTTTAAGCTAGAACTGACCTGGCTGATGCGAGTTGAAATACCAAAATCAATGATTTTTACACAATTAGTCTGACGATTAAAAACAATATTGGATGGATTAATATCTTTATGAATAACATGAGCCGCATGAATCTGCGATAGCGCCTGGGTAATGGCGATCGCTAACTTTAGAAACGGCTCGATCGCCAAGGGTTGTTTCTGAATAACACCGTATAGGGGCTCTGCACCAAAATCTTCCAGAACAATGACTAGCGACTTCTGGTGGGTTTCCAGTGCATAGGCTTGAATAATTCCCTCACCAGATAAGCCTCGAATCATCTCATACTCATGACGGTAGCGAGTTAGCTCTGCCCGAGTCGGGTAGCCCTGTTTGAGTACCTTAAGAATGACCGGTTCTACTTTGTCCAGTCCTACAGCCCGATACACGCCAGAATTGTCACTTTCATACAGCAATTCCTGGATTTTGTAGCTGGATAGTTCGACCATGAACTTTTAACCAAGGATAAATAGATACAATTCAGAGCAATCTTATACAATCATTGCTTACCCAGTGAAAATTGATATCAAATAATACGAAACTGTCAGGTTGAATGGGACTCGCCTCGCCCTTTCCTGGGCTTGCTGGCACTATCTTTATTGCATTTATTGGTGCAGTCGTGTTGTTGGTCATTCTGCACTTCATTCAACGTCGCCGCGCTATTTAGAGGGATGGGTAGTGTTCTAGACCTGTGGATGTCTAATGCTGGAACGATTGTGCAAGGCAGCTTTCAATATCAAAATCAGCGATTCAAAAAATTTTGCGACACAGCCCTTTAGAGCGAGAGCTAGAAACGGCTCTCATCCAGCATATTCGAGAGTTTTTGCTAGAGTTAGGGGTCGGGTTCTCCTTTGTTGGCAGTCAATATGGTTGTGTCGCAAAAATGGTAGGGTGTGGAAGCTCAATTTTCTCTAGCTCTGCTCTAAATGACGACCGATTCCTTGTTCAAATGGCATCACTTTCTGCCAAAAATCATCTTGCTGAACGTGCGGTGGTACCGCCGCTATTCACTCAGCTAGCGGAACCTAGAGGAGATGATGCAGGAGCGCGGCATGGGAGTGGATCACTCAACCATCAACCGCTGGGTTTTACGGTAAGGACCAGAACTGGAC